>DCEG01000082.1:0-3106 GCA_002316835.1 Bacteroidales bacterium UBA1035
TTGGAAATCGGCGCGAGCGAGGGAATGGTTAGCCCCAACTGTAATTTTATTACTATCAGTTAGTTGGGTTGCAATATTTGGCAAGTAACTCTTTTTCAATTTTTTTTGCTTTAGGTGTCTTTGCGAGAAAGCGAAAGAATTTTTCGAGAATTGAAAAAATGCCAACGGAATATCCTTCCCCCATATTCATGGTGATGCCCATATGCATAAGACCTTTAGGAAGACCATTCTTAGCGGCTTTACCATCGTTTGCTAATCCACATCCGATTCTTAAGACATTTTCGAAGCCTTCGCTGGCAGGCGTAAGTTCGCAAGTAAATTGAACAGTCTCTCCTGAAGTATTAAAAAAACGGTGCACTGTCCCTGTTGGAGCAGTTGCCGTGTCGTTTGGTTTTAGAATTTTAGTTTCTTTTCCCACCCGGACATTTAATTGTCCTTCAATAATTTTAAAACTTTCAGAAAAGCGTTTATGATAATGCAGTGGATTTCCTCCTTTTGGACCTAGGTGAACTTCCATTAAAGTCTTCTTTCCGCCGGATTGTTTTGAAGTTTCAAGAAAAATTATTTTCTCACCAATAATTGGATTTACTATTGTTTCCATCGCCGAAATTTTTAATAATGTTACAACTAATACACAAATATACACTACTTTTCCACTTTTTGTATATTAAATCACAAAAAAGGTGCGAATTTAATTCGCACCTTTTTACCAATCTTTTCAGTTAAAAATCACTTAAACACCAACACCCGTTCCTCAATCGGAATTTTCGGTTTTTCTGCCGGTTTATCGTTGGCAATACCAAACGGCATTTGAGCAATTAATCGCCAGCTTTCGGGAATGTTCCATTCTTCCTGCACGGCTTTATCGATCAGCGGATTGTAATGTTGCAGCGATGCGCCAAATCCTTCGTTTTCCAACGCCAGCCAAATAAGAATTTGTACAATGGCTGTGGAATGCTCGCTCCATTGCGCGAATTTGTCGCTGTACGAAGGCATTTTATCCTGCAATCCTTTTACTACCGACATATCTTCGAAATAGAGCACGGTTCCGTATCCGGCAAGGAACGAGGTGTTCACTTTCTCTTCAGTTTTCCTCCACGCTTCTTCCGATTTGCTTTTCTTTTTTAACTCCGTTTTGGCAATTTCCCACAATTTACGGTGATTATCGCCCAGTAACAGCACGGCGCGAGCCGATTGTGAATTGTAAGGCGATGGTGCGTGATGCAGCACGTGTTCGATAATTTTTCGGATTTCTTCGTCGGATATGGGTGATTTATCCGTCAATTCATAAAAACTTCTTCTGTTTTTGATGGATTCTTTTAAACTTATATTCTTCATTTTTTATACTAATTTCCTTTCAAAGCCGATATAACAAATATGATATGAAAATGTTTTTAATATAGATATTATTTATGAATCGAATGGAACTCAAAAAAGTTTTCAACATAGTGTTGATAAAAAAATTATAACAAAGTCATCAAAAATTGGGTTGTATTAAATTTACGGGATAACTTTGAAATCTTTTGAATAAAATTAAATGGAGAAACAGAAACGACAAAGAAACACAAAAATCATTGAAAAAACTGTAATTGTACCCGAAATCGGAAAATTACCACCACAAGCCCCCGAACTGGAAGAGGCCGTTTTAGGAGCATTGATGCTCGAAAAGGACGCATATTCCGTGGTGAGCGATATATTAAAATCCGAAAGTTTTTATAATCCTATACACAAAATAATTTTCGGAGCCATCCAAGGATTAGCTGTTCAGCAAAAACCGGTGGATGTGCTTACCGTTGTGGAAGAATTAAAACGTCGCGGTGAACTTCAATCGGCCGGTGGAGCGGTTTATATTGCCGAGCTATCGGAGAAAGTGGCATCGGCAGCGCATATCGAATACCATTCACGCATTATAGCTCAAAAATTTTTAGCCCGCGAACTTATCACTTTCTCTTCTGATGTAACACAGCAGGCTTTCGACGAAACCATCGATGTGGACGATCTGATGCAGGAAACCGAAGGACGTCTTTTCGAAATTTCGCAACGGAATGTGAAAAAGGACGTTATTCAGATCAATCCCGTCATAAAGGAAGCCATGAAGATCATTCAGCTAGCGGCCAATCGGAAAGACGGGATGAGTGGTATCCCCAGCGGATTTAATCAACTGGATAAACTGACCATGGGCTGGCAAAACTCCGATCTTATCATTATCGCCGCCCGTCCCGCAATGGGAAAAACGGCTTTTGTGCTTTCTATGGCAAAAAATATGGCGATCAATTACGAACATCCGGTTGGGTTTTTCTCGCTTGAAATGTCTAACGTGCAGTTGGTAAACAGACTGATCGTAAATGTTTGCCAGATAAAAGGTGAAAGTATAAAAAGTGGCCGGTTAACGCAGGACGAGTGGGACAGGCTGGATATAAAAATCAAGGAACTTTACGATGCACCTATATTTATAGATGATACGCCCAGTTTATCGGTGTTTGAATTACGGACTAAAGCCCGCCGATTGGTGCGTGAGCACAACGTGAAAGCTTTGGTAATAGACTATCTGCAGCTGATGAATGCCAGCGGAATGAGTTTTGGCAGCCGTGAACAGGAAGTAAGTATGATATCACGATCGTTAAAAGGCCTGGCTAAAGAACTGAATATTCCCATAATTGCACTTTCGCAGTTGAATCGTGGGTTAGAAAGCCGTCAGGGTAATGAAGGTAAGCGGCCACAACTTGCAGACTTGCGTGAATCGGGAGCTATTGAGCAGGATGCCGACATAGTTTGTTTTATTCATAGACCTGAATATTATCGAATCACAGAAGATGAAAACGGAAACTCACTCATTGGAATGGCCGAGATAATTGTGGCAAAACATCGTAACGGTCCCACTGGAATAGCAACCATGCGTTTCGATAACGAATATGCCAGATTTGAAAATGCTGATGAACATAATGTAGGCAGAAAAGCCTATATAGAACGATCTTCGCGGATGAATGCAAGACAAATAGCTAAAAATGCAGAAACAGTTCCCGAAATGAACTCAGCAGATTTTATGACCGAAAACGGGAAAGAAGAGTTGCCGTTTTGATGAAAGAAATTAGAAATTAGAAATTAG
>DCEG01000082.1:3247-17670 GCA_002316835.1 Bacteroidales bacterium UBA1035
AAATTAGAAATTAGAAATTAGAAGGGATGAAACATATCGGAAAGTATATTTTAAGCATTCTTTTGTTTTCAGCAATGCTTTTCACTTCTTGTGGCGGAGTAAATTCTGATGCAAAAAAAGCAGCGTCACTTACCAACAAATCCATTGAAAAAACCAACGAGCTAAAGTTGGTTGAAGCAGAAAAATTATACAAAAGATCGCAGGAAATTATTAAAAAATACGAATCACATCGCAAATCGGAAAAGTTCAACAAACTCTACCAGCAATACCGTGACGAAGGAAAAATCAGCCGTCAAGAACAGAAAGACCAATAAAGTTGTTATTACTTTAATTAACAAAAGCGAAGTTACATAACTCATAATAATTTGTAATTTTGTGCTTTAAAAGTTTTTATTGTAAAATTTAAAAAATACGGAATGCATAGATCATTGGTGATGAGAAAAATATCGTTATTATTTCTCTTTGTTACAATCTTCATAGCGGTTAGTGCTGCTCAAACACAAGCCTACGAGACAATCAATACAAACGGGCAAACTTACTACAAATACACGGTTAAGCAGGGCGAAGGGCTTTGGGCTATTTCGCGGGCATTCAAAGTTTCGGTAAACGATATTCTTAAAAGCAATCCGGGTTCTGAGGCTGGTTTAAAAAACGGTCAGTTATTGCTGATACCGGTTCCCGCCGGTGCAAGTGCACCAAGCACTCAGGCAGCACAACCTACCACGCCTGTAACTCAGCCACAAGTTAATGCTCCCGTAACTACAACAGTATCACAACTTCCTCTTGACCAAAACCATACTTTCCGTCACACAATAACAAGAGGCGAAACGTTGTTTGGAATTGCGCAGATGTACAATACAAGTGTTGACGAAATTGTCCGTTACAACTCCGGTTTGACCGAAAATATAGCAGAAGGACAGATTATTGTCGTGCCGCAGCAGAGATCACTTTCGTCCACCCGTGAGAATTACCGCTACCATACCATACTTCCGAAGGAAACGTTGTATTCAGTTTCCCGGACGTATTCTTTAAAGCCCGAAGATTTGATTGCTGCTAATACCGGTTTATCGGTGGAAACTTTTCAGATAGGAAAAACCATCAGGGTACCTTTCTTCCAGTCGCAAGCCGATTTCGTTCCCTATGAGGAACAAATTCAAAATGTAACGCATCAGGTGAAAAGTGGAGAAACGCTATACTCTATTTCACAGGCTTACGATGTTTCTGTAGAAGCAATTCAAAAATCGAATCCAATGCTTGCATCGGGTTTGAAAACCAATATGGAGTTAATTATCCCCGTGAAAGTTACCAGTTTGGAGGATAATCTTCGTGCGAGGGAAATAGATGCTAATCGTCTGCTATCACAAAGTAGTGAAACACAACGGACTAATGTGATTAGAGTAGGGCTTTTGTTGCCGTTTCTGGATAAAACAGACAATCAGCATTATCGGGTACAGGAGTATTACGAAGGTTTTATGCTTGCCGTGAATAAAATGAAGGCTGACGGCGCCAATATCGAAGTGTATATTTTCGAAATAGGAAGCAGAGCCAAGCTGGAAAGTTTGCTGGGAACCATGGAAATGGAATCATTACATCTTTTGATCGGCGGAATGACAGACGAGCAAATCAAAATTATGTCCGATTTTTCTAAAAAGCACAATATAAAGTATATTATTCCTTATTCTTCAAAAAATAGCGAGGTTCAGAATAATAACAATGTATTTCAGGTAAATTCTCCCCAGTCATATTTATATTCCAAGGCATCTGGGGTATTTATGGAAACATTTAAAAACACGAATGTAGTAATCGTAAATGTTCCCGGACGTTCAGATAAAGCAGAGTTTATTTCAACGCTAAAAGCCGATTTAAAAAGAAGAAATGTTCGTTTTAATGAAATCTCTCTCTCTTCAAATTTTTCAACAGATGTTTTATCTTTGCTTCAAAGTAGTGGCGAGAATGTTCTGGTTCCATCCACGGGAGATTCGGGTTCGCTGCGCGAAATTACAGATGCTCTCGCCAAAGTTCATCAGGCACGTCAAGGAATCACAACACGATTATTTGGTTATCCGGAGTGGCAGACCTATAACGCAGCAATAAAGAAATCGCTTCACCAATACGGAACGTATTTCTATGCAGCTTTCTATGTGGACGATCGGGATATTGAAACGCGTCAATTCGTTGAGACTTTTAAGTCGTGGTATGGCCGCGATCTTATCAATACTTATCCAAAATACGGTCTGTTTGGATACGATACAGGTTTGTTTTTTCTGAATGCCGTTTATCGTTTTGGAATTAATTTCGAACAACGAATTAACCGTTTACCATCGAATTCTCTTCAGTTTGCATTCAATTTCGAAAGAGTCAATAACTGGGGTGGCTTCATCAACAGTGGGTTATATCTGATTCATTACGATGTGAATGGCGCCGTATATAAACTCAATAAAAGCCGATAAATGAAGCGATTGCTGCCGGTAATCTTGTTATTCTTACTTTTTTCTATGCAGATTTCTGCTCAAAAAAAGGATTTTGAGAGAGAATTGTATGTTGGGGTGGGAGGTGGAGCTCATATGACGTCTGTTGATTTTCTACCCTCAGTTTTACAAAAATCGCATTTGGGTATTCACGGTGGAATATCTGCTAAATACATTTCTGAAAATCACCTGGGATTGCTTCTCGAATTGAATTACGCTCAACGAGGATGGACAGAAGATTTTCCTGCCGAAAGCGGGTTTGCTTACACTAAAACACTCAATTACCTTGAAATTCCTTTTATGACCCACGTTTATTTTGGGAAGAAATTCAGGTTTATTATCAATGCAGGTCCACAGATCGGTATCTTATTAGGAAGTTCCGACAATATGAACGAGGCATTAGCTGCCGATATCGCTGCCAAAAAACAACAAGATCCCGAAGCTCCGATAGGAATGCAATACAGTTTAGAACCCGGAACTTTTGATTATGGTATAGTTGGTGGTATTGGTATGGAATTTAAAACCGGAATGGGAAACATGGCGCTGGAGGGAAGGTACTATTTTGGCTTGGGTGATGTTTTCGAAAACAGAAAAACAAAGGAAAACTTCTTTTTTAACCGCTCTGCCCATCGCATCATAGAAGCGAAGCTTTCTTATTTCTTTGAAGTCAAGTAAAGTAGCTGTCATTCCGGTAAATCTCATCTTTCACCGATAAATATTATCAATGTCATTATTCAATTACAAAAAATTATGCTACTTTTGAACATTATTATATGAATACATGTTCATATGTTGATTTAATAGTAAGCAATGGAATTTACAATGCTCGAAATAAAGGAACAAAAGATAGATAAAACGCAGTTCGAGGAAGCAGCATATATACTGAAAGCTTTGGCAAATGAGATCAGATTAAGCGTAATAACGTTGTTATCGAACGAAAAGGAAAAATCTGTATCGGAATTGATGGAGATTATAGATTGTGAGCAATCCTTGCTTTCGTATCACCTGACCGATATGCGTGCCAAAGGAATTTTAAACTGTCGCAGGAGCGGAAAAAACTGTTTTTATTCCATAAAAAACGACAAAGTTATCCAAATGTTGAGTTGTATTGTAGATTGTAATTGACAAGAATAGGAATGAAAGAGTTTTTCATAAAACATTGGTTGAAATTTGCAGGAATTATAGCAGGAGCTATTGGCGGATATTTATATTACTTTTTTGTAGGTTGTGGTACCGGTAGTTGTCCTATAACTTCCAATCCGTGGCGAATGACAATATATGGTGCTGTTTTGGGGTTGCTGATCTTTGATATTTTTAAAGCAGAACATTCCAAAAAGGCGAACAAGACAACGATTGAAAAATAACTAATAACAAAAATAAAATTTAAGATGAGAAATAAATTTATTATCGCTGCATTTGCGGCATCATTTATGTTCGTTGCGTGTAACAACAAAACAAATAATGCCAACAATAGTGGCGAATCGCAAACATCGGTTCAGGCCGATTTAACTAAACAGGAAACTAATTCAAATAATACAACAAATATGACAACTAAGACAATTCATTTAACTAAAGCCGATTTTTTGGCAAAAGTTGCAAACTACGAAAAAAATCCCCAGACATGGGAATACCTGGGTGACAAACCCGCTATTATCGATTTCTACGCCGATTGGTGCGGCCCATGTAAAATGGTAGCTCCCATACTGGAACAACTGGCTGCAGAATACGAAGGACAGATATATATTTATAAAGTAGACACAGAAGCAGAACAGGAACTGGCGGCCGATTTCGGAATCCGCAGCATACCCACTTTGCTTTTTGTACCGATGAACGAAGCTCCGCAAATGGCACAGGGAGCATTACCTAAAGATGCCTTTAAACAGGCAATCAACGAAGTTTTACTTAAAAATTAATGAGTGAGGTTATGGACAATATGTTTTTCGAAAGTAAAAGCAAATATGCCTTCGACGAAACAGTTGAAAAACTCAACGATATTATTGTCGAAGCAGGATGGCGTGTCACGCACACGCACGACTTGAAAGAAACGATGAGAAAGAACGGTTTTGAGGTTCTTCCCGTAAAGGTAATAGAACTTTGCAACCCGAAATACGCATATCGTATGCTCTCTGCCGATGAGCTAAGAATATACGCAAACATGATGCCTTGCCGTATCTCGGTACACGAGAAAGCAGATGGAAAAACCTATGTTTCACGCATGAATTCCGCTATGTTTGCTTCGCAAATAGGTGGAGTAGTGGAAGATGTCATGAGCGGTGCATATCACGATGCCGAAGGCTTTGTGGCTAAAATTGCAGAATAAAACTGGAAATTTATTTTTGTTTTAATAACTTGTTATGAATGAAAAACGGGTGCACTCGTGATGAGTGAGCCCGTTTTGCTTTTATTAACCGTGTGCGGATGGTTATTATTTGTAATATTTATCAATTTCCGCCGAATTCTTTATAGGAATAATTGTAAAACCGTAGGTTATCGGTGTTGCAGAGGGTTTAATTTGATACTGCTCCAAAGGCAATTTTCCCCAACTGTTGTTACCGCCAACGCCTTGCATTCGATAATCAATAAATAGATCAACCACATCCGATGGTTTATAGTCATTAATGTGTTTTTTGCGAGGTGCATCACCTACGGCAGCATCGTTATTGATGGCAAGTCCGTTTGAAATTGTTTCAAGCAAATAGTTAGATGCATTAAACTCAAAAGTCTTGTCGGCAGCGAAAAGCAATCCGCCTCCTGATTTTTGGGTAAGCGCCAGCCAATTTACATCAACATGATGAGCATTTTCCTGTGGCAGAACAAATTTTGTAACCATTTCTGCAACGGGTGTTTTATATCTATCCACGAATGCAGATGTTTTCCGGTCATCATAGTTATCCCATGGGCCGCGGCCATAATATTCAGCGGTAACTAAATTCTCGGGAAGTTGCATCCGCATTCCGATTCTTGGGATCAACGGGAGTTCACAACCGGAAGCATCAACCTTATTCTCAACACGAATTGAACCGTCATTATTGAAAGTGTAAGTTATTTCACTTGTTGTTTTGGTCTGCGGATAGTTGTAACGATAACTGATGCTTGTTTTATCACCTTTATTTATTTTAAAATCTTCGGCTTTGAGTTCCTGATAACTTGCTTCTTCCCATGCTGAAAGCCTTTGAGGTAAACGTGCACCATATTCATTATCGATGGGTGCGCGCCAGAAAAACGGGCGAAATCCAAAACCATCTTTTACATATTCCGTTCCTCTCACAACATAAGAAGTCATCAAACCTGATGTTTTATTGAAAACTGCTTTGAAGCTGCTTCCGCTAACGATTACATTATTACCCTCTTCATTCACGTTGGCTGTTTTGGAAGAGGCGAGTTGCAGTTGTGGAAAATCGTTCACTATAAACTGGTCACGAGCCACGATCCATCCGGCAGGAATTAATCGGGTATCTGTTTTTTGTTTTAGCTCAATATTGACTGTGTATTGTTTCGATCCCTTTATCACTTCTGCCAAACCGGGAATGATAACATTTTTTGTTTCCTGTGGAGCAACATTCACATTAATGATCCCGTTTCTGATTGTCTTACCGTTGCTTTTCACAGTGTAGGAAATTGTGTACTGACTCAAATCAATAAAGAAATTTTCGTTGAAGATATCAACGCTTCCTTTTGCTTCATCCAGGTTCTTAAACCAAACATTTTGGTAAACTTTTCGCATCTCTTCGGAATGCGGTTTTACTGTTCTGTCGGGAAAAATAATTCCATTGATGCAGAAGTCTCCGGAACTGGGCGTTCCGTTTGGTCCAAAATCGGCACCGAAAGCCCAGAATTTTTCTCCTTGTTCGTTGGTTTTGGCAATTCCCTGAT
Organism: Bacteroidales bacterium UBA1035; assembly: GCA_002316835.1. Lineage (GTDB taxonomy): Bacteria > Bacteroidota > Bacteroidia > Bacteroidales > Dysgonomonadaceae > Petrimonas. The sequence goes on from DCEG01000082.1 coordinate 9,589, forward strand.
CCACCCAATCCCAGATACATCCACCTTGTAACAACGGATATTCACGGATGATATCCCAATATTCGGTAAAGTTTCCGAGGCTGTTTCCCATTGCGTGAGCGTATTCACAAAGAATGAGCGGTCTGTCGGAACGGCTGTTCTGAGCGTATTTTTCAATTTCAGACGGATCGCTGTACATGGGACATATGATATCGGTATTCCATTCCAAACCGCCTTGTTCGTATTGAACCGGGCGCGATGAGTCTCGGTCCTTTATCCAACGGTACGTTTCATAAAAATTATATCCGTTTCCGGCTTCGTTTCCCAGTGACCATGTAACAACGGAAGCATGGTTTTTAAATGTTTCAACCATGTTTTCTGTACGGTTCAGGTGACTTTCCAGGAATAACGGATTATTGGCAAGTGTGCCACCCACTTGACGATTGTAACCCATACCGTGGCTTTCAATGTTTGCTTCACTAATTACATAGATTCCGTATTCATCGGCAAGTTTGTAGAAAAGTTCAGGTTGTGGGTAGTGGCTCGTTCTGGCGGTATTCACATTATACTTACGGAAAAGTTCAAAATCCTTTCGCATCAATTCTTCCGATACATAATGTCCGGTGTACTGATCGTGCTCGTGAATATTGACGCCTTTCACCAAAACGGGTTGTCCATTAATTAAGAACTGCTTATTCTTTATTTCGGCAGTGCGGAAACCGATCTTCATAGCTGTTGCTTCCAGCGTTTTTCCACTGTTATCTTTCAATTCTATCGACAAAGTATAAAGGTTAGGTTCTTCGGCAGACCATTTTTTTACGTTGACGATCTCTTTGTCAAACCGGATAATTGAATTGCCTCCGGCAATATTTCCCGATTTAGTTTCTGTGTTAATCGGGTTGCCTTTGTCGTCTTTTAATTCATAAGTCACTGAAAAGTTCCCATTGTTTCCGATGGAACTTTTTACTGAAACATCAAGACCAAATTTTCCGTTTTTATAATTCTCATCGAGAGGTGTGTGCACAAAAAAGTCATCAATATGAACCTTTGGACGCGCGTAAACATAAACATCGCGTTCCAATCCCGATAAACGCCAGAAATCCTGACATTCTAAGTAAGAAGCATCCGAAAAACGATGGATCTGTATCGCCAGAACATTTTTACCTGAAGTTGCAAGTTTTGTGATATCGAATCGGGCAGGCAACTTACTATCTTTTGTCATTCCCAAAAACTCACCGTTCAGATAAAAATAGGCTGCGCCTTTTGTTCCATCAGAACTCAGAATAATTTCTTTACCGATCCACGACTGTGGAATATCAAATTCCTTACGATATGTTCCAACCGGATTAAAATCGCGCGGAACCAACGGAGGATTAGGTCTGTCCCAGTATGGCGGGTGACCGGGTGATGTAAACTCATAGGAAGTGTTTACGTAGATGGGTACTCCAAAGCCCTGGACTTCCCAGTTTCCGGGAACTTTAATATCTTTCCAATCTCCGGCATTGAAATTCAACTTGTAAAAATCATCTTTAGGACGATCGTTAAAATTATCCACATAATTGAATTTCCATGTACCGTTAAGCAGCAGAAAATCACTGCCTTTGGCAGAATTATTTGCGTTAACAGCTTCCTTTACACTTGCGTATGAAAAGAAACTGGCTCTCGGCTTTTCCTTGTTCAAATACAAGAGTTTTGGATTTGTAATCTCTTCGTAGCGATTTTCCTGTTGTTGAGCCTGTAAGATGCCCATACTAACAATTAGAATAAATGCAAATAGAATTAACTTTTTCATGTTTTTGAGTAATATATGATTATGGAATTAGGTATATGCAAAGATAAAGTAATTTCTAAAGATAAAGTAGAAAAATAACACTTTATTTTTAGAAAGTTTCAAATAATTGGTTGGGTTACACGTTCAACCAACGGGTTATAGCCGAGAAAATATTCTCTTTTTCTTTTACCGGCTTTTCTTCTACTTGTAAAGGAGCAAAAACCTTTAATCCTTTGTGATAAATCTTTACTTCAATATCTTTTCCGGTTTTAACCGGTTCTCCGTCAACGTGTAATATTCCTGCTTCCTTTCTTTTAATTGTCAGACTGCTTGAAAGCAATGAAATCATTTTACTGTTTTTATCAATATTCTTAGTGAACAGCTGTAATGTGGTCTGTGGAATTTCGTTGGGGTTGAGTGGTTTCAATATGGAGACGTTCATTTTTCCGTCTTCCATATCGGCTCCGGGTGCTATATACACTTCGTTTCCGTATTGCGAAGCATTGGCACAGGTGAGAAGGAAAGCGCGTTCGCTGAGTGTACCTTCGTCGTGCGTAATTTCGTATTCTTCTGAACGGAATTCGATAACACCTTCTACAATATTACGCACATAACCCAATGGCCCGCGCTTTTTCTCTTCGGCAAACTTGTCGCTGATAAAAGCATCAAAACCGACCCCGCAAGTACAGAAAAAGATATGTTCATTGGCAGAACCGTAATCAATAGTGCGGATATTGCCGTCTAATATGGTTTTTATTGCTTTTTCCGAATCCATCGATATATGCAGGTCGCGTGCCAATCCGTTACCTGATCCAAACGGTATGATCCCTAAAATTGTATCGGTATTCACCAAAGCCTTTGCTACTTCGTTTACCGTGCCGTCACCTCCGACAGTAAGTACATAAGCAAATTTTTCTTTAACAGCCTCTTTGGCAATTTCCGTGGCGTGTCCCGGATATCCTGTGATACGGATAATAATATCGAATTTGGTTTGATCGAATGCGGATGCTACCTCTTCAGGGATATACTTCTTCGATTCCGTTCCCGATACAGGATTGATTATCACGCAAACTTTGGTTTTTTCCATGTTACGCAGTTTTGTACAAAAATAAGATAAAAAACTGTCTTACTTCCATTTTAACAATCATTTATTTGCCCTTTCGGGCTTTGTTGAGTACTTTTGCACCTTACAAAAAATGAAATGACAAAGCCCGACAGTTTAATTTTTGATATGGATGGAACCCTTTGGGACAACGTGGATTCTTACACCATTGTCTGGAACAAAGGATTGGAAATGAAAGGTTATGACTCACGCGTTACGCGTGAAGATTTGCTCGGTTTGATGGGAAAAGAAGCACGTGTGATGCTTGATACCATTCTTCCCGGAGGCTCAAAAGAAGCACAAGATGAACTGTTTGATGAAGTTATTCACCAGTATCAGTTGTTGGTTCCGAATATGAAACCGCATATTTACGAAGGTGTTTACGAAGGACTGGAAAGGTTATCGAAAAAATATCTGCTTTTCCTCCTCAGTAATTGCGAAGAAGGAGGTTTGGTGAATTTTATGAAACATACCGGCACAACACATTTGTTTACCGATTATATGGAGCACGGTCAGAACCTGAAACCCAAATCGTTCAATATGAAATTGCTGAAAGAGCGAAATAACCTTCAAAATCCGGTTTATATCGGTGATACCGATTCCGACAGCAAAGCTTCAGCCGATGCCGGTGTACCGTTTGTCTTTATGACTTACGGTTTCGGAAATACTGACAATTATGCCCTAAAATTCGATACCTTTTCCGCTCTTGTCGATTATTATATGAATTTGGTTTGAGCTTCAAAGTCTAAGAGTCTATTGTCTTGGTTCTTTTGTATTAAATAATATGCAAAGCAGTTTTATTCTTATCGTCATAGCCGCCTACTTTTTGTTACTAATGTTCATTTCGTACCTTACCGGCCGAAAGAATACGGGTAACGATACCTTTTTTCGAGCCAATAAATCGTCGAAGTGGTATATTGTTGCATTTGCGATGATCGGTACGTCTATTTCGGGCGTAACGTTTGTTTCCGTTCCGGGAATGGTGCGTAACCTCGATATGACGTACATGCAAATGGTGCTGGGTTTCTTTTTCGGATACCTGGTGATTGCTTACGTGCTTTTGCCGCTGTATTACAAGCTGAACCTGACGACGATTTACGGTTATCTTGATCAGCGATACGGCAAAAATTCATATAAAACCGGGGCATGGTTTTTCCTGCTTTCCAAAATTGTGGGAGCCGCTGCACGCCTTTATCTGGTGGCTTTCATCCTCCAATCGCTGGTTTTTGATGCATGGGGCGTTCCGTTTGTAGTAACGGTTATCGCGATAATTCTTATTATCTGGCTGTACAGTCACAAAAGTGGAATAAAAACCATTATCTGGACAGATTGGGTGCAAACCCTGCTTTTCCTGACTGCCTTGGTGCTGATCATCTGGCAGGTGATGATGCGTCTCGATTTCAGTTGGGGCGATACTTTCAGAGCAATAAGCGAAAGTCCGCATTCGCGGATTTTCGTGTTCGATGATTGGGCAAGCACGCAAAACTTCTTCAAGCAGTTTTTCAGCGGGATGTTTATCACGATCGTGATGACGGGATTAGATCAGGATCAGATGCAGAAGAACCTGACGATAAAGAACCTGAAAGATGCACAGAAGAACGTGGTGTCTTACGGTTTTGCTTTTGCGCCGATAAACTTCCTGTTCCTTTCGCTGGGTGTATTGCTTCTTATTTTTGCACAGCAAAACGGAATTGCATTGCCCGAAGTGTCCGACAATATTTTACCGATGATTGCCAGTACTCAACTGGGACAAATCGTGCTGGGTATTTTTATCGTGGGAATTGTGGCGGCTGCTTTTTCGAGTGCCGATTCGGCATTGACAGCGCTTACCACATCGTTTTGTGTGGATATTCTGGAAATGAAAAAGACCGATAATCCCGATACCGAACGCAAAAACGTGGCAACTCGCCGCCGGGTGCACCTGGTTATCAGTGCCATTTTTGTTCTTATCATTCTGCTTATCGAAGCCATTGGTTCCGACAGTATTCTCACCGCTATTTACAAACTGGCGTCGTACACTTACGGGCCGCTGCTCGGCTTGTATTTCTGCGGATTGTACACCAAAGTGAAACCTTTTGATAAATGGGTGCCTTACGTTGCCATTGCTGCCCCGATTATCTGTTTCGTACTTGAAATTGTGATGAAACAGGTTTTCGGATATCAGGTAGGGTACGAATTATTGCTTATTAACGCCGCATTCACGGGAATTGGACTTTGGATGCTGAGTCTGCGAGAGGGCGATAAGGCAGCTTTGCGATAGGGCGATGTGGTAAATCTATTCCCGAATGACAAACTTTAAACGTTAAACATCAATATGCTTATAAAATCTGCCGAATTTATTATCAGTAATACCGATTACCGGAAATGTCCGCAGGACGGGAAGCTGGAATATGCTTTTATCGGACGTTCCAACGTGGGGAAATCGTCGCTCATCAATATGCTGACCAACCGGAAAGGATTGGCCATGACGTCGTCCACACCGGGGAAAACAATGCTAATCAATCATTTCTTGATCAACGATGAGTGGTATCTGGTGGATTTGCCCGGATACGGTTACGCCCGTCGCGGAAAGGAGAATCGAGAGCGATTGCAGAAAATAATCGAAGATTACGTGTTGGAGCGAGAAGCGCTGACATCGCTATTCGTGCTGGTGGACAGCCGCCACGAACCACAGAAAATTGATCTTGAATTTATGGAATGGCTGGGCGAGAACGGCGTTCCGTTCAGTATCGTTTTCACCAAAGGCGACAAGCAAGGGCCCGTGAAATTGCAACAGAACGTGGAGGCGTACAAGCAAAAACTACTGGAAACCTGGGAAGAACTTCCGCCCGTTTTCGTTACGTCCTCCGAAAAGAAATCGGGTAGGGAGGAGCTGCTGGATTATATTGAGCAAATTAATAAAACGTTGTAGTAGTTACTGCCTCGCTCGCGCCGATTTTTCCCCTGCTGGCGCGCTTTTATAAAGCGTGTCTTTCGCTCGCGCCGATTTGCAATCGGTGCGTTGCGCAGCAATAAAGTTACCTCGACAAGTTACAAACACTTATTCAATTAGTATAACATCCAACATTCCTTTTCCACCAGCGTAATCATAAGCGCTGCTGTACATATAATCTTCTGCCCGAAAAACAATACCTTCTTCCACAGGATTCTGATGAATGTATTGAAGTTTTTGTTCAATAACGCCATTGCTCCATAACTCTATCGGCTTATTGTCTTTTTGCCAGAAACGAATACCTTCCAATGTGATAAATTGTCTCAAAAGCATTTCTTTTCTGCTTTCCTGAATATTTTCTTTAATGGCTTGCATCAATGCTTTGCTTGTAAACTTCTTAAAATCGCGGAGAATATCCTGCAATAAAAAACCTTCCTGCGCGCGAACAATTAAATGAAGATGATTGGTCATAATACACCACGCAAATATCTCCAACCCTTTGTTTTGCTGACAATATTTCAAATTGTCTATGAGAATGTTTTTGTATTCGTTGCGGGTGAAAACATCTGTCCATTCTTCCACTGTAAGAGTGATAAAATAGACACCGTCGGGATTATGAAATTTATATCTTCGGCTCATTTTTATATTTTATCTGTGGCAAACATGCCCCTCTGGCGCACTTTTACAAAGTGTGCCCGCCTGCCGCGGGCAGGTCTGCCGAATGGCAATTATTTGCTTCGCAACACACCGATTGTAAATCGGCGCGAGCGAGAGTTTTTAATTTTGTAATTAGTTATTTCAAAAAATTTTCAAATCTTCTAAGAGCATTTATAAATGCGCTATGACTTCTTTTACCGAATTCAGATTCACTACCAACAGGGCCATACTTATCTACATAGAAGTTGATATTTTCCGCCAATATTTTTACAGTAATGTTTTTTCTATCACAAATCTTTTTTATCCTTTGTACATAATCGTAAACGGTAGACGGATTTCCAGACGGAGTAAACTCACTATAACCTTGTTCAATTAAATATCTTTTAAAATTTTCTATCATAAATCACTTATATTGATTTTTCTATTTATAAACAACATTAAAATAATTTCAATAAAACCCTCGCTGGCGCGCTTTTGTAAAGCGTGTCTGCCGATAGGCAATTATTTGCTTCGCAACACACCGATTACCGCTCGAACTTGTTCGCTCGTTTTGACGAGAAATTGGCGTGAGCGAAACAAAATTAATCATTAAATTTCAATAAAATCTTTGCCAAAGTTTCAAACTTTGGCAAAGGTTATCACAAATTACACCACCGGTTCATCGTCCGTGATTATCGCCGGTTCTTTGCCCTGGCGAACGGAGAGGCGGGCGGCTTTCATAATCTCATTGAGGTCGGAATAGAGGTCTTGCCAGCCTTCCACGCCGCGCATGGCGGTAACGAAACTGAGGTAGTTGCGCAGGGCTTTCTCCAGTTTGCGACGACCGATGCTGGCGCTATCGGTTTGGCGAAGGTCCGATTTTGCATCCAGCCGTTTCCCGGCCACGTTGTCGTACGCCGTTTTTGCCGCTCTCAGCGCTTCGGCTTCGGGAACGATACCCAGTGCCACGATGTGCGCCGTGAGTTCGGGTTTTACCAGTTCGGCCAGCAAGTTTTCCACCGATGCGCTTAAATCGCCTTTCTTTTGGCGATACAATTTTCCGGCTCTTTTAAAAACCGATTGCAATGCAACGGCAGCTTTTCCTTTGTCGGTATCGGGAAATTCGGCGTGCCCATCCACCATTTTCTTCAACCGTTTGTAGTTCTTCTGCACCAGTTCCATGGCTGCATTTTCTTCTTTGCTCATGCCCGTGGTAGCTGCTTTGAGCACCAGGGGCGAATAGGCGTTCATTTCACTCTCAACATTTACAAACAATACGTTCGTTTTGGCGGCTTCCTGAGCATTTTGCCGGGTCGCATATACCACGTTTCTGCCGATGGTATCGAGGCCTTTTGTCGAATAGATACTAAGATTTGTTTTCATACTTTTCTCATTTGTTTTAATGGGTTAGACATGATGAAATTCAATAGCTATTGGGCTTATTTGGAAGTCGGGGCGCTTTGGTTCACGTGTACAAAACGCTTCCTGAAACTCTGTTTTCTCTATTTTGTGCGTATGAAATGCTTCCCGCGGGTGCGGATTAGCTTCTTCACTTGTGAAAAGTGCTTTCCGCGGGTGAGGTTTGTGTTTTCTACTTGTCGGAATGGCTTCCCGTAGTAGCGGATTTGCTTTTACACTCGTACGAAAGGCTTCCCGTAACTC
>DCEG01000082.1:17877-34560 GCA_002316835.1 Bacteroidales bacterium UBA1035
GTACTTGTCTGAAAGCGTTCCCGTTGTGCAGGTTTCTGTTTTTCACTTGTCGGAAAGTGTTCCCGCAACCCTGGTTTGTATTTCTCACTCGTCGGAAAGGCTTTCCGTTGCAGCGATTTTGCTTTTGTACATGTACTTGGGCTAAATGTTAAAAAAGGAAACGTTAAAAACGCGTTTTCCCGGTTTGATATAACAGAAGAACCCGCTTCATACGATATGTAGACGCGCATTGTCATGAAAATGTGTTGTATTAACAGCCCCAAAGATACAATTTTATTTATATTAAATAAAGATTAACAATAATTTATTTGAGAATGATTATGAAAATATGACTATTTTCTCGCCGACGGGCTTTTTTGCCGAATATCGGACACAGTGTGAAGTGTGGCCGTTTGCCGTGGGCAAGGTCTGCCGACAGGTAATTTATTTGCTACGCAACACACCGATTTTAAATCGGCGCGAGCAGGGGAAAATATTTTGCGGCTATTGTTAACTGAATTCTCACAGAATATATTCAACCCCGCCTTTTGCAAATACCGTGTTAGCGGTAGTTATTCTTGCAGTCTTCAGTCGGTTTGTCAATGTTTTCAGCCATTAGTTTGAATAGTGTTGTAATTTGAAGTTGACTGGAACATAATTTCAAGTTCTTGTTCTGTTTTAATGATATATTTGTTGTTTAGAGAATATGACATTGCTATTCACTTATGATATGAAATTTGTCTGTATTTTCAATTCTCTCAAATTCAGTCCCATATGGGAAGTCTAAATATGGAATTATTGCGCTGTCATAATTTGCGATTGTGTTCACATTATAGATCATGGTATTGTTTGGGTCGTCAATATATTCTTGGTCTTCTGTCCCTGAAAAAAAACGCCAACCGCTATCCATTATTTCGTCTGGTTTTTCACGATACATATAGCCAACTTTCATTCCCTCAACGGTTATTTTGTCAGTCGCAAAACAACCGCCCATTTGCGGAACTAAGTCAACAAATTCGTCTGCTTTTATTTTAAAATTTTTCTCTGTCATTGTTCGGTTTGTTATAATTACCGCTAACGTACAAATATACGTACTTTTTCTCCTCGCTGGATCGCTTTTACAAAGCGTGCCCGCCTGCCGCGGGCAGGTCTGCCGATAGGCAATTATTTGCTTCACAACACACCGATTATCACTCAAACTTGTTCGCTCGTTTTGACGAGAAATCGGCGCGAGCAGGAGGTTTGTGCTGAACATTATAAATATACTAAATTTCCTTTATCGTATTATCCGCGAGTTTAGTGTCTTGTGATAGTAAAGCCGATGCTTTTGCTTCTTCGGTTATTCTTTTTATAAATTCGCTTTTTGCTTCTGTATAGGCTTCTCTGTCAAACTTGTATTTTTCTGCCAATGAGATTTTCAATGTTTCGTATGCCGTTGCAACACGTTTGTTTTGTCTTAAATAGTCACGAAAAAATATCCTGTCCCACAACGGATGCGTCTTATCGCTCATGTGTATGTGAAACAAATTGCCCTTGAAACCTTCAGGCGAGTAACCCTTTACAAAATGCATGTACGGCACTTTTTCGTCAGTCCGCCAAATAAAAATATAGTCAATGGCTGCCATTTTCTTGATTACGTTTCCTTTAGGTTATCGGTCAGCGGCGGGATTTCGACTAAAATATCAATAGTTGGTTTTGCGGAAAGCCCTTCAACAGCCGTACTTCCGAAGTGTTCAATCTTCAAGGCGATATCATTGCCCAACGTATCCTGAATTAATGTACTCTCCGACTTAAAAATTTCAACCCAGTTTTCGTCGTAGGGTACAATTTGAATGGGAAATAATTTTCCCAATTCCTCAGACGATAAGTCTTCCAACTTTTTTTTGTGAATCATGTTTATGTCTATGGTTATGGTTTATGACGAACCGATCATTTCTCTAAACAATTCTCAACACCACATTTCCCGTTTTCTGACCGGTTTCCACGTATTTGTATGCTTCAACAATTTGATCCAACGTGTAATATCGATCAATAACGGGTTTAAATTCTGCCGATTCTACCAGTTTCTTCAAGAAATTCACATCTTCTTTTGTGATGGCAGGAATGGGGAACAATACATTCTTGCCTTTCGAAAACGATGTTGATATCGCTAGAAATATGTTTTCCGAATTTTTCCCCAACTCCGTTGAAATATAAATTCCGTTTTCGGTAAGCAGCGGTTTACATTGCCGGAAAGAACTTTTGCCTACGGCATCGAAAATGAAGTGGAATCTTGTCCGTGTCTGCGTGAAATCCTGCGTTTGATAATCGATAACAACATTGGCCCCAAGCGATTTCACCAGCTCCATATTTTTAGTATTGCCTACCGCAGTTACGTTTGCCCCGAAATGCCTGAGCAGTTGCACGGCAGCAGAACCAATAGCTCCGGTAGCACCGTAAACAAGCGCGTTCCGACCTTTCTGTATTTTCGCTGCGCGGATGTTGTTGAGTGCATAATGAGCGCCTTCAGCAATGGGAGCAGCTTCGTAGAAGTTCATGTTTTCGGGCAACGTTGCGATGGCCGCGTTTTCGTTGATGGTTAAATATTCAGCATGTCCGCCAAAGTTATTGTCGTCAAAACCAAACACTTTATCTCCTATGTTGAAAGAGGTTACGTTCGAACCAATTTCTTCTATCACTCCGGCAAACTCACATCCCAGCGTTTGATGCCTGGGACGAAAAAGTCCCGAAAACAAGCGTGAAACAAAATATTCAGCACTGCGAAATCCGCAATCGGTACGGTTAACGGTGGAAGCGTGAACTTTGATCAGTACTTCGTCATCTTTAGGCACAGGTGTTGGAATATCTTTTACTTTCACTACTTCGGGAGGCCCATATCGGGTGTGAATGGCTGCTTTCATAATTTATTGTTTTGGGCGTTGAGCATTGTGTTAGATACATTAGTGATTAGTAGCTCACTTCTTCGATTTCATAGCTTTCACTTTCCTAATATTCGCGTCATCCACGAATTTTTTATATTCCTCTGTTTCCATGCCGTACAATGCGATTTTTCCTTCACCGTTGCTGTGAACCCCGAAACCGTAGGTTTTTGTTAATGGTGATGCACGAAAACACGGTTGTCCTTTCGAGAAAAATTGCTCGCGGGCTTGTTTGTATTCAGCTTCCGGTACGTCGTTTCTATCGGCAAACACCTGAAAGAAAACATCATCGGAACTGTATTTGTACGGACTTCCGGCAATCAGTTCATATTGCATTTCTGCAACAGTTTTGTTATCGCCTTTCGATGGTGGTTTTGTTCCTTGCATTACTTTCGTGTCTTCAGCCACTTCGATAAACGTGTCGAAATAGTTGGTGGAATGTTGTTTCATTTTACTTGTTTTTTGTTTCTTCAAATCCGTTTTCGGTAAGAACTTCCAACTTTGTTGTATTGGCTTTCACTTCTTCGGGAGTAAACCACGCATCGCGCAGTTCCTTCTTCGAAAACAATTGCAGTTGATCGCCGTTGTGTGGAGAGTCTTTTTGCGTTGCATTACCGTAGCTCAGCAAGACTTTGGCTTTTACATCGTCGCCAAACTCAATAACACCCACCCACGAATCGCCACTGCCAACATACATTTGCTTTTCCTCATTGCTGTCGTAAGAACTAGCTATCCTGAATGCACCCAATGAATCGAATGCGCCGTTGGCGGGAAGGTCTTTTCCGTTGGCTAATCGTAACCGGTAAAAATCACCCCACGGAACCTCTAACGTACCAAATTTAGTTTTCATTTCGTCAACTGTTGCTTCCAGCAATTGTACTGCTTTTGCAGGATCGGCTATGCCGTCGGGAGTTGTGTTTGGTTTTTCAATACTCCATTTTTCGACGTAATTCGATTGATTTCCGATGTTAAATTTTGACGCCCACAGATAAAACAACAAGGTTCCTTTGCTGTCTGTGTTGGCTTCGTGATCCCATTTTTCGAGAACAGATTTAGCTTCTTTCGCTTTTTGTGAACCTGAATTATCGATTGCCGTAAAAAGATCGTCCAGGATTCGATCGGCAAATTCCAACCGGGTGGAGAGTTTATAGTCTACCAACTCATCAAAGGTGATGGAACTGTCTTCCAGCATCATTCTGGCAGCACGCTGCGGACGGAACAACATTACCTGCGGCGCCATATACGGCGGATAGTCCTTCGGATTCAAAGCCACGGGAATAGTGCTTGTCCACGGCGGATCGTTTGCGTTTTGCAGCCAACCCGTTTCGGGGTTTTTAAGTTTGGGAAGATCTTCGTAAGGGTGAACTTCCGACCAGATATTATCCGATTTATCGCCGGGAACGACGGTACTCCAGTATGCCCAGTCGCCTTGATTTCTTTTCGGAACCAAGCCGTTGAACAAGTAAAAGATATTCCCCGTTTTGTCGGCATAAATTACGTTCCAGAATGCGATCTGAGCCATTTTCAACGCCGATTCAAATTCTTCGAAATTAGTACTGTTGGCCATCCGCCACCATTGTAGCAGCATGTTCGGTTTATCCAGTCCTACGGTTCGCAATGCCAATACTTTGTTGTCTTTTTTGCTGACAACAGGACCGTGAATGGTTTTCAAAACCGTAATTTCTGTCGGTGCAAGCGTGCCGTCATCTTGTTTAACCTGAATGGTTTTGGTTGTTGCGTCAAAATCGTTTCGCTTTCCGTCCAGTAAATAACCACCGTCTTTCAGTTCTACTTCGTAAACGTCGGAGTTGTCGATGGTGTTGTTCGTGTGCGTCCATCCCAGATTCTTGTTGAAACCGATGGAGATGCCCGGTAATCCGACAAGTGTTGAGCCGTACATATCGTAGCCGTTCAGTGTCAGGTGAGATTCAAAAAACAGAAATTCATTTGACCAGGGCAGGTGCGGATTTTGTACCAGCATGGCGTTTCCCGAAGCCGACCGGCTTGGCCCCACGGCGTAAGCGTTGGAACCCATGGAGCCCCATCGCTGCGATAATCCTAAATCGCCTCCGGCGATGAATCGGGTGAAAACGACGAACATGCTGTGCATATTCACGTCTTTGGTAGTAACCGGCAAAACGACTTCGTTTTCTCTGTCGATAGCTTCGGGATGCGCTTTAGCATAAGAGTTCAATCCATCCACAAACGATTTGAAGATAGTTTTTACTTGTGGATCTTGTTGTGCTTCCCACATTTCGGCCAGTTCTTCGAAACCGAGTGTGTGGATAAGTATATCGTTTTGCAATCTTTCTTTGCCCCAGTATTCGGCGCCTTTTCCGCGCGAACTGCCGTAAAGCTTGAGGATAAGATTTGCATGATTGTGCATTTGCGCCCAGCCCTGCGCGTAAAACAGTTCTTCGACACTGTTTGCCGATATGTGCGGAACTCCCCACGTATCCCACGCAATTTGGGTGGATTTGTTGTTTTCTTGCGAGCACGAAGTACCGATAAACAACAAAAAGATAGACAGTATAAGTAAAGCGCGCATAGTGAATAATTTAAAATGTTTTATTTTTTAAGAATTTGTTGAAGGCCAAATGGATAGATGTATAGGGACCGGCAGTTCATAGTTTAATACATAATGTGCTGTGATTAGGAATAAATCATTGTCAAAGTTTTAAACTTTGACAATGATATTATGAATGCGTACTTTCCTGTTTATAACGTTTTTAGATGGTAAAAGTTCTTGAAGGAAAATAAAAAAACAAGAACTCACTTAATCGTGAATCCTTGCTTTAAAAGTTGTTCTGTCAACCATCCTGTTTTATTCCCATTCGGGAAATTGAGTAATATTCTTATCCAGCTTGGCTATAGCTTTCATATCCGCTCTGCTGAGTTTGAAATCGAATATATTCAGGTTTTCTTTCATGTGCGCCACTTGCGATGACCGGGGAATGGTTACGATCCCCCTTTGATAATGCCACCTTAAACTCACCTGTGCAGTACTTTTATTGTATTTTTTCCCGATGGCAGCCAACGTTGGATTAGTGAAAAGTTCGTTACGTCCTTGTGCAAAGGGAGACCATGCCTCCATTTGAATTCCATGCTTTTTGATGACTTTGTACATTTCCGGTTGTTGGAAGTACGCATGTGTTTCAATTTGATTTACTGCCGGCTTTATCTTGTTGTTCCTTATCAGATCGTTCAATTGTTCGGCAGAAAAGTTACTTACACCAATTGCCTTGATTTTTCCTTCTCTGTAGAGATCTTCCATCGCTTTCCAGGAGCCCTGTACATCACCACGCGGACGATGGATCAGGTATAGATCGAGATAATCGAGCCCTAATTTATTCAGGGATGTTTCAAATGCTTTCTTCGCTCTTTCATAACCCGAATCTTCCACCCAAACTTTTGAAGTGACGAATAGTTCTTTTCTATCGATCCCGCTAAGTCGGATGCCTGCACCTACGGCTTCTTCGTTACCGTAAACGGTTGCTGTATCGAGTAGCCGGAATCCGAGTGAAATGGCATCGGCGATGCATTTTTCGCCTGTTGGGCCGTTGATGGAGAGTGTTCCCGAACCTACGATGGGCATTTTTACACCGTTATTCAACGTAACGTGTGGGACAATGGCTTTTCCTGTTTTTGACGGTATCGCCAATAACTTTGATGTGCTTAAACTCAACACTGCTGCAGAGGCAGCCAATCTTGCGCTCTGTTCTAAAAACTCACGACGGTTTATTACGGCTTTTTGATTGTTCTGATCCATGTTTTTAAAGTTACAGAGATTAAATAATAAATTTGGAAATAGAGTTCCCAAATTTAATAAATGTTTTCGAATAATTACATGGTTTACCCGACCACAATTTTATCAATTTCTTCCATTAGTCGTCGAACTTCCGGTGACACAAAAGTGCTTATATCTTCTTTCGGTTCTTCTGATGAATAAATTTCTCGAATTATCTCACCCAATCCTGTCAATTTCCAAAATGTTTCTGTATCCTTTGGATAAGGAAAGTTGGGAGAATGGAGTTTTGAAGATTCTTCGTTCCTCTTTTGATACAACTGTGAATGAAGCACTGCATAGAGATAATCCGACAAATCGGCGGATGTGAAAATTTGTTTGAAATCGTCTCTTATTTCATCGCTGTTGTTGGCAAAGCAAAGATTTCCGGTTACTTTTTCAGGAACGAAATCCAGATCCAGTTTGGTTTCCAATCCGGAAATAAATTCTGAATCAGAGGCCAGTTTATCGACTGTTTTTAATATAAATTCCGGATGGAGAATCATTTGACTGATGAAGTTGAATTTAAATTTATCTGCCTGACAAGCAAATGGATTCACAACCCAACGCTATCCCTGTAGAAATCCAGCGATTGAAAAACGAGTTCTTTATCGGCCGATTGATTGATTTTTATATCTCCAATATCTGCAAGCAATGTGAAATTGATAGTTGAACTTTCGTTCTTTTTATCGTGTTTCATGATTTTGTAAAGATGCTCGTAGTCGTCACAACTTATAGAAAATGCACCATAATTTCTGTGGATGAACTTAATTGTTTTTTGTAGTTTCTCTTTCGGAAAACCACAGATTTTATGCGACATATATAACTCCGAAATTAAACCCCATGCCACAGCATAGCCGTGCAACACGGATTTTTCAGATTCCAGGGCAAAACTCTCAAAAGCGTGTCCGATAGTGTGTCCCAAATTCAATGCCTTGCGGATATTGTGTTCAAAAGGATCTTTTTCAACAATAGCTTCTTTGATGGAAACCGAACAAAAAACCGCTTCATTTAACCAATTATAATCGATCTTTGCAACATCAAAAGCGAGTAGTTGTTCCCATTCCGCCTCAGAATGGATAAGCGCATGCTTAAGCATTTCGGCAAAACCGGAGAGAATATCTTTCCGATTCAATGTTGAGAAAAAATGAGATGAAATTAATACGCATTCTGCCGGATAGAAGGCTCCGATCTCGTTCTTAAATCCTTCAAAATTGATTCCTGTTTTCCCACCAACAGCAGCATCCACAGCTCCCAGCAACGTAGTTGGAATATTGATATATTTTATACCTCGTTTAAATGTAGCTGCTGCAAATCCGCCAATATCGGTAATCATTCCACCACCCAGATTAATTAATAAAGAGTGGCGGGTGGCACCGTTTTCGGTCAGATGCTTCCAAATGTGCGAGAGATTTTCGAGCGTCTTGTTCGTATCGTTCGCCGGAATTACAATTCGGCCTGCTCCTCTGATCGCCGCAACATTTGAAAGTAGCGGGAAACAAAGTCTGGCGGTGTGTTCATCCGTTAATACGAATAGTTTGTCGTGCTTGATCTCCGAAAGGATTTTTTCGATATCGTGTGGCAGATCAGTACTTTTGATGAGTTGTTGCATATTGAATGGAAAAATTGAAATGGACAATGAAAACTAATGTTTATGACTAAACGAATTATATCAGTACAAACTTAACGTTTTATCTTCTTTACTTCAACGCTTTATATAATTCATCCTGAATGCGTTCTCTGATTTTTAGTGTGGACAACCGATTGGGTGAGCGTTCGGGAAAAACACGATTGGATAAAAATATATAAATCATGTTGTTATCGGGGTCAATCCAAAAACTGGTTCCTGTGAAACCGGTATGCCCGTAAACCGAAACCGGGGTAAGCGGGCTTGTAGGACCGGTGTTACTTCGTGGATCGGGTTTATCGAATCCCAGGCCGCGACGGCTGTTTCCACTTTTGGTTTTGGTGAACAGGTTTACAGTTTCCTCGCTTAAAAATCTTTCTCCACCGTACTCACCACCGTTCAACCACATTTGCGATAGTTTTGCCAAGTCGTTGGCATTGGAAAACAATCCGGCGTTTCCCGAAATTCCGCCAAACAGGGCTGCTCCTTCATCGTGAACGTAACCTCTAAGTTGTTGCTTACGAAAAAAAGGATCATTTTCTGTGGGTGCAATGTTATTAACCGACATATAATCTAACGGACGAAACGTCATGGTTGTTGTTCCCAGTTTTTTATAAAAATTATTTTTTACGTAGCTGTCCAGATCGGTTTTGGAAATATTTTCAACTGCTTCCTTCAATAACATAAAATTCAGACAACTATAACGATACGTTTTAGAACGAAGTTCAGTGGCGATAACATCTTTCAATAATGCGTCATGCATCTTGTCACTGGCATAAAGGTCTTTAGCCACGGGCATATGAAAAGTATCGGAAGATTTGTTCGAGATAAATGATGAAATAAACTTGTAATCGGTTCTTCCGTATGCCCCGGCATAACGTGCGTGATAAAGAGCCGATCTTCTTCCAAAAAGTGATCCGTTGAAACTGTTATTATCGATTGCTGATACATAATAGGGTATGAATGAAACTATTCCTGTTTCGTGGAAAAGGGCATCACGAACGGTAATGCTTGCTTTGTTAGTTCCTTTGGTTTCCGGAACGAATTTACCTATATTATCCTGTAGCCGTATTTTTTTCTCATCGTACAATTTCATAATTGCCGGAACTGTAGCTGCAGCTTTGGTTATTGAAGCTAAATCATAAACGGTTTCATTGGTAACTTTAGAGCCTGACGCGTGTTCAAAATTGCCGAACCCTTGATCATAAATCACAACCCCATCTTTTACAACCATTATATAGCATCCGGGATAGGCGCGCTGACGAACGCCTTCGAGTGCAATTCTTTCAATGTTTTGAAGCCGGTCAGAAGAAATACCGACTTCTTCGGGAAGAGAGTAGGAGAGGCGTGATTTTTTTGTATCAATACCTGTGTTTACGCCAAATTCACCTGCTGTGACAGGTAGTCTCCCTTCGAAACCTATTCCGCCAAAAATAGCCTGAGCAGCGCTTATCTGTGCTAAGTCGGTGTTATCATAAGCCACAACAAGTGACTTGGTGATCGTGGCAGATGCTTTTAAGTTATTCAATGTATAGGGCGAATCAAACAACGTTAAAACAGACTTGGATGCACTCTTCAGTAATTGTTGCAGGGACTGCGAGTCGTTTAATTGTGCAGAATGAACAGAAACAATAACAATTTCAAAATCTTTCAGTTTCGACATTATAGTAGTCAATCCATCCATGTTTGCTGTTTGAAAAGTGGTTACACCGGCATATTTTCCCAGCCATTTTTGAAATGTGTTTAGTGATGAAACACCAATAGCAACCGATGCGATCCGGTTTTTATCCAGAGACATAACCGGTAAAATGGAATCGTTGTTTTTGACCAATGTAACGGCTTTATCATATATCTTTCGTTGTGTCCACTCGCTTTCCGGAGAGTTTACGTTCTGACTTAATGTTCTGGTACTTATTGGTTTAAAATTGTGAACATCGAGAATGTATTTGTAACTCAGAATTTTTCTTACTTTTTCTTCGAGTACATTTTCCGAAATTATGCCATTTTGTATTGCTTGCTTTACCTGAGCAAATTCCCGTTCCTGATTAACTACACCCAAAATTACATCATTCCCCGCCAACAGTGCTTTTGTACTCATATCGAGCTGATTGGAAACACCTCTCATTGCCATTCCGTCGGTAAAAGTAAGTCCGGTAAAGCCCATCTGATCTTTCAGTAACTTCTGGCCTACGTTTATTGATAGTGATGCCGGCAAGCCACTTGTATTCAGTGCAGGAACGTTCAAATGTCCGAGCATCATTCCCGATAATCCTGCATTGACAAATTCCTGAAAAGGATATAATTCTATCGTATTTAACCGGTTTATTCCGTGTTCTATTGTTGGTAAGGTGCGGTGCGAATCTTCCGATGTATCACCGTGTCCGGGAAAGTGTTTGGCTACCGCCATTACTTTATTGTTTTCCATCCCTCTGGCAAAAGCAATACCTTGCTTTGCCACGCTGGCCGGAAGTTCACCAAATGAGCGCGTTCCTATAATCGGGTTTCTGGGATTGCTGTGTACATCGATTGATGGTGCAAAGTTAATGTGAATACCCATTTCACGGCATTGCCGGGCAACTTCTCCCCCGTACTGTTTAAGGGTTTCTTCATCGTGGATGGCTCCGATAATCAAGTTCCGGGGAAATTTGGGAGCATCGGTCAGACGCATCGATAAACCCCATTCTCCGTCTAATGCAATAAAGAGAGGTGTTTTGGCTATACTTTGGATGTAATTGGTCATTTCGGCCTGCTGAGCAAGTGTACCCTTCGAAAACAGGACACCGCCGATTTTTTGGTTATTGATATAGCCGGCAATCCGTGTTTTCCAACTGCTGTTGGATTCCACGATAGGCATGAAAAGCTGACCGATCTTCTCATCGAGACTCAGGCTGTTGTACACTGAATCTACCCATTGATTCATTTTTATTTTGTCGGCTTGCCGATAGAGATTGGTTTCAGTTTGAGCTGAAATTGTTCCTGTCAGTAGTGTTGATAAGAATAAGAGAATGAATTTATGCATTTTATTATGTTCGTTGATAGTTCAGATTTCACACATCGTTCGAGATGACTTGTCATGTAAACAATCGGAAATCTATTTCACTTTTTCGAGTTCCACATCAATTCGCCCGACAAAAATTCCTCTACCTGCCGTTTGAAAAATGAGAACGTCTTTATTGTCGATATTCTTAAGAATATCAGGAGTCTTCATATTTGTATGGCTGTGACCGCCCAGTATAATATCTATATTTCGGGTTTGCGGTGCAAGTTTTGTATCTGCCGTAAATCCTAAATGCGATAGGCAAACCACCAAATCGCACTTGTCTGTTGTTTTAAGTTTCAATGCCAGATCATTGGCAGTTTTCAAAGGATCTAAAAATTTCATTCCTTTGTAATTATTTGAAGCGATCAAGCCTTGTGGCTGGATGTTTATGCCGATAATACCGATTTTTACACCGCCTTTTTTAATTATAAGGTACGGTTTAATTAAATTGTTTAGTTGTGTTTCCGAAAAATCATAATTACTGCTGATGATGGGGAATTTTGCCCGGCGAACAACTTTCTCCAACACATCCAATCCGTAATCAAATTCGTGGTTTCCGAGTGTAACGGCGTCGTATTTCATCAGGTTCATGGCTTCGGTTTCCACTTCACCTTTAAAAAGATTGAAATAGGGTGTGCCCTGCAAAAAATCTCCCATATCAAAAAGTAAAACATTTTTATTTTCTTTTCTCACCTGGTCGATGTATTTAATTCTGCGAACTACACCACCTTTATCTCCGGCAATCCTATCGGTTTCCGGAATAGGCTCGATACGGCTGTGTGTGTCGTTTGTGTGAAGAATTACGATGTTTTTTTGTCCAAAAACAAAAGTTCCGGACACAAAAAAAATGATTATTAAAAGGGATATATGTTTCTTATTCATAATGTATGGGCGGGTTATTCAATAATGGTGATTCTGCCATCAAGTTTAGAAGTTATTTCGTTTCCTTGTCGGGTTTGTTCTTTCACGTAATCGATCATAACATCGCGAAGCGTAATACCCGTGTCTGTTTTCTTCACTGCGTTGCGCAAGGCATCCATTTCGTTATTACCATCGGCAAGATAATCGAGCGTAGAAATATTGTAAATTTTGTTCATGTCAATAGGTTTGCCATCTACGGTAACTGATTGAACTTTTCTGTTTTTTACGATCAGTTTCACATTGGAGGATATTCCTGCCCCCCCAATCCAGGCATATGAATCGAAAATCTTTTTTAAATCCGATCCTTTAAGTTCTAAAAATGTTATAGCGTTGTCGAAAGAGTATATCTCATACAAATTTCCGACAGTGATCTTACCTTTTGGCATATCGGCACGATGCCCGTTTACATTCATAATAGCCACATCTGCACCATTTGGCAGATGTTCGTCGCCATAAGCTTTCATTACATCGGATGTGAGATTGGTAAGCAAACTTTCGGGACGGCCGTAATTCAATAATTGAGTGGAAGTGCCAATAACCTCATTCATCTCATTATCGAGTTCGGTTTTATATTTTTGCACCAACTGCTGCATTTTTTTGTTCGGATTTGCATCAAAACTACTGTTCATTTCCACGACAGTGCCACGCATATCGATTATCCGATACTGCTGAGGTTTACAGGAAATCAATAGAGTAACGGTAAATAGAACGAGAAGTAATCGTTGTTTCATTCCTTAATGTGAGATTATATAATTTTTTATTTTGTCAAAAATACACTATTTTTGTCAGTTTCACAACGCGATAAACTATTTTTTACGAATAAAAATAAACATCACATTGTGATTTAAATAATTATTATTACCTTTGCAACCGCTTTGCGCAATCTCTGTCGATGTGTTATCGTTATATTGCGTTCTTTACAGTTAAATATTAACATAAAGCTTTTATACACAATGGATTTAATTAAAATAGCAGAACAGTCTTTCGCTGCAGAAAAGAAAGAATTGCCCAAATTTAAGAGTGGCGACACTATAACGGTTGCTTACCGTATTGTGGAAGGTAACAAAGAGCGTATTCAGCAATATCGCGGTGTTTGTATCCGTATTTCCGGAAACGGAGATAACAAACGTTTTACAGTTCGTAAAATGTCTGACAACATCGGTGTTGAACGTATTTTCCCAATGAATTCACCCTTTATCGACAGTATTACGATAAATAGTGAAGGTAAGGTTCGCAGAACGAAATTGTACTATCTTCGCAAATTGCGCGGAAAAGCAGCTCGTATCAAAAAGAAAACTTTTTAAAAGAATTGAAACAAACAGCCGAACGCTCCGATTTTATCGGGGCGTTTTTTGTATTTTTGTATGGTGGCGAAGGGCGTTGAGCATTGAGCAAAGAGCTTGATGAAACGTCAAACATCAAATTTTGAACTTTAAACGAACATGCTCCATAAAACTCAGGCAATAGTTTTAAGTAACGCAAAGTATAACGATAAATACTCCATTACGCACGTTTTTACGCGCAATTTTGGACGGGTTTCGTACCTGCTGCCCAAAACTCACGGTAAGCGTTCAAAAATAAATCCTGCGTTGTTTTCTCCGCTATCCATATTGAACCTGGAAGTGGAACATTTGCCACTTCGGGAAATTCAAAGATTGAAAGAAGCAGAACGACAAGTGTTGCTTTATGATATTGGCTCGGATATAACCAAAGTTTCATTGACTTTTTTCCTGTCAGAATTTCTATCGAAAGTGTTGCGTGAAACTGATAATAATGAAGTGTTGTTCGATTACCTGAAGCATGCTGTTGAGGTGTTGGAAGAAACCAAAACCGGTCTGGCAAATTATCATTTGACTTTTATATTGGGCCTTACCCGCTTTCTGGGAATTTATCCTAATCTTGAAAATTATGCCAAAGGTTGTTGTTTTGATATGCTGAACGGAGAATTCACGTACCGCATCCCGATACACGGTTACTATTTACGAGACAGGGAAAGTGGGTATTTAAATGTGCTGTCGCGGATTAATTTTTCGAATATGCATTTATTTAAAATGTCTCGAAGCGATAGAAATCTGATTATCGAACGTCTGCTGACGTATTATCGGTTGCATTTGTATGATTTTCCGGCAATAAAATCGCTGGATGTGTTGAGGGAGTTGTTTTGAGATTTTATCTCAAATTTTAGATCTTTCACTTCGTTCAAGATGACAACCAAAAAGTAATATTTTCTGTTCGTTTGTCATGCTGACGATAGGAAGTATCTGATATTGTCAGCTAAATATGTTATTTGAAATTGCTACGAAAACACTTGAAAAACAATCACTCTTCCACAAGTATCAATCGTAAAGTTATCGCCGGTCGATTCGTTTAACGAGCCTTGCCACCAATTGGTGAGAATCCTGTTCTGTATTGGATATTTTAACCCTATTGTGGTAAGAGGTTTTTGTCCTATGGCAAAAAGAGAAACTTTTTCACCGATAAAACTTTTAAAAGTGGTTTTTGAACTGATCGGAGTGAAAACGCCATAGTTGGTCAGCATATTCACATTGGCTATCGCTTCATAGTCTGCTAAAAGCGAAATGTTTCCAATAGTGTGGTCTTCGCGCATACCTGTTCCACCCACGATTGTGATATTTCTTTTGCCTTTTTCTGTACAGAAGAGGACTGCTTTGGTTAAATCATTGGTCTCTTGTTCTCTGTTCGGGTATAATTTTTCGGCAAATCGGGTTTTGTTCTCTTCGGAGATGGAATCCAGATCGCCCACAATGGCATCAGGGATTCCGCCAATTTCAATAAAATGATTTGCTGCTCCATCACAACAAACAATGTATGAAGCATTCTCTATAGCCGATAAAGAAATTGGGTGATGAGGATATCTTCCGTTTGCGACAATTACTGCTGTTGAGTCATCGACTTTATTACTTGATGTCATTTTGTGGGTTCTTTGATACAAAGATAAAATAGTTTACTTAAAATTTATTTGTGATTGAAAAAAGTAATACCCATTGAGGTTTTAATCCACAAAACGTGGTGATATGTAGCTGTCAATTAATTAATACAGCAATCGGTTGATTTATTTTTTGAATGATATCAGATATTTATCGATATACAGTTGTTGTTCTTTCGATTTGTATTGCTGAATAAAGCGTGGATGTTCCAAAACCACCACCCGGCCAAAAAGTTTTGTGTCTTTATTTAATTTATGGATGAAATCCGCGTTTTTTTTCCCCAGAATATATACTTCAGATGTGTCTAATCCCAGGTCGATATGCTTTCGTAACGATATTATCATGAATTCTTTTACCATTTCAAAAAGATCTTTATCATCGTAATAGTTCGCATTAAGCCAATTTCCGTTTTTCGCTTTTCGAATAATAGCCAATGGAAACGGTGAGTTGATATAAAAATTGCTGTAAAATGACTTTGCACCGCCATAAGCTGCAATCATATCGTAAACAAATACGGAAGAGACTTCGTGTGTTTTTGCCGATTCCATTCTAATGCCGCAAACGCACTCCAGACGTTTGGTATCAGTAAAGGGGACACCCGTTGTCCCTGCCCCATGTCTGCCCGGATTGATTCCGATGATAAATCTTCGCGGACTTGTATCGTTGTAGTATTTTGTATAGAACGCTTTCATCACCGACATGGTTTCGGGATTATCCAAATAGGGGTTCAATACCCGGAAGCCATCAGGTAATTTACCCGTGTACTGTAATTTATGGTTGAATTCGATGATTTTATCGGCAATGGTTTTTGTCATTTTGTATTTAATAAACGATAAGTCTATATATAACGATCGGTAATCACGGTTAGTTCTACAGCTACAATATCTCTATTGTTCTTGATCAAATAAGTTCTCGTCAGAGTAAAAAACACGGTTGTCTGCGATACGCGCAGCGGATGTATAAGGATGCTCTTTTGCTTTTCCTGCTGTGGTTATGTGAAGTACTGTCCAACCTTGTACTTTCAGGAAATCGGATACCATCGATCGATGGCAACGCCACCAAACAGCTTCAGAACACATGTAAGCGGTGGTCTGGCGCAGAGCAATAGCTTCCAGATCAGTAATTGCTTCCTTAAAAGCTACCGTTTCCATATAGTCGGCATATCCACGAAAAGAAGCGTGGCGCCAGCGTGTGTTTTTTGAATTTTGTACAACCTTTATTCTTCCTCCCAACCCTTTCATATGCATGTACTCTATCCCGTTCCGTGGCATCTCGACTTCTAAACTTTCCTTATTAAACTGTGGGTATTTTCGTGAACCAGGATATTGGCGAATGTCCACCAGCGTCTTAATATCGAATGATTTTAACATTCCGATGAATTCGGCCAAAGTATGAGTGGAATGACCTATGGTGTATATAATATGTGGTTCTAATGGTTGCATGTAGATTTTAGAGAACCCTTTGTC
>DCEG01000078.1 GCA_002316835.1 Bacteroidales bacterium UBA1035
AGCAACGGCTTTCTTGAAAGTACAGCTTCCAGCCAGCGGGTAGTTGATTTCATGCTAAAAAATAAAGACCCCCGCGTTCGTTTCTTCTACAAAAAAAACAGTTGGAACTCAACAATTGTACAAGGATTTTTCAATCAGGGAAAAGCCGTTCCTGCCTATATTTTGGATAATGTAAATTATACTGAGGCAGGAGGTAAAAAAACATTCGTATCCTGGAAAGGTATGGGAGAACCCTGGGTGCGATACTACGGATTGCCGGTGGAAATGGACGCAGCACAAAACCCCGCTGTATACGGTGATTATTTCGATTACAGTAACCGCTCTAAATTAAAGATTGGAGATGCAGAGAAAACGTATACCCCTTTCTCCGGATTTCAGCAGGAGATGATTATTGGCCGTTACGATTTCACGCTGCCCACACTCCCCGGCGGGCCAGTTATACAAGACCTGGACAACAACCCTTGGTACGGCATGTATATGTCAACAGCTGAAGTGAACCTCTACCTGGCAGAGTTTAAACTACTGGGAGCAAACCTGCCCAAAACAGCATCGGAGTATTTCAACAAAGCGTTAAGGGCTTCCGTAGAAGAATACGACAGATTGGCCGAATTAAATAAAATCCCTTATTACGGAAAAACTTACGATTATGATCCGAACGAAAAAGTAATTGATTTACAAAATGGAGAAATAGATGCTATGTTAGCGAATACTGATTATCAATTAACCGGTGACGTCACATCAGATTTAGAAAAGGTCTATATCCAACAATTATTACATTTTACTTTATATCCTAATGATCAGTTTGTAACTGTTCGTCGTTCAGGATATCCTAAATCAAATTCAACATTGATCAAGTGGGAAAATTATTCAAGTGTTCCCAATAACGCCATTCCACGCCGGTTTGAAGTTGGCTCTCCGTCTCCAACCGATTTAATGTATCAAATTTTGATTGATGCATATAAAGCGCAAGGATTTACTCCGGGCTCAAGTCAGGATGGAACTCTGCTGAATTCAGAAAGAGTATGGCAGGACGTCAATGCACCTCAGTTTGGACAAGGTCATAAATAAACGGTAAGAGAATTCTTATTTTATCATAAATCAGAGCTGAAAAATCAGCTCTGGTTTTTTTGTTTCTTATACAAAAAGTATCTTTACACAACTTTTAAATAATATAAAACACAAGTGAAAAAAATAAGTTTGATATACTTCCTCATTACATTGCTTTTCACAATTCAAGTCCAGGCACAAAAGAAAAGAATGATGTTATTGGACGAATATTATGAGGGAATTGTGTTAATGAAAAACAAAGCAAAAACATCTGCAAAACTGAATTATGATACGGCAAATAAAAAGATGATGTACATGCAGGATGGTAATGAAATGATTCTCTTAAACAATGATCAAGTTGACACGGTGTTTATATCCGATAGAAAATTTATACCTCTTCATACTGTATATCTGGAAGTGATACAAGTGAATAACGAATCCATTTTTATCGATTGGTTCATTAAAAACAAGTACAGAGGAAACAGAGGAGCTTACGGGCAAATCACTCAAAATAAAGTTGAAACTATAAATACCACACATTGGACAAATAGCGAATACAAGATTCAAAATGCAGAAGTATTTGATCGTGAAAATGCGAATGTGTACTGGTTTTACATTAATGACCAACCCGTTAAATGCCGAAACGAAAAAGATTTGCTCAAACTTTTTCCAAATAAGAACAATGAAATAAAAGCTTTTATTAAAGAACAAAAGATAAATTTCAAACAGGTTCCTAATGCATTACAACTCATTTATTTTTGTTTAAAATAAAACACTGTATATGAATATCAATATTAAATTTCATTTGGCCGTAATCGCTTGTTTATTTGTATTACAAAGTCTTGCCCAGCAAGGCTTCGTTCATGAACAATCTGAAGATTACGTGAGACCGACGGACGAGAAAGTGCTGCAAAAACTTGACCAATGGCAAGACCTTAAATTCGGCGTACTTTTCCATTGGGGATTGTACTCCGTACCCGGAATCGTAGAATCGTGGTCGATCTGCTCCGAAGACGTGGATTGGATTCCGCGCGACAGCACCATCGCCTATACCGATTACAAAAAATGGTACTGGAACTTAAAAGACAAATTCAATCCTACGGATTTCGATCCCGACCAATGGGCATCGGTAATGGAAAAGGCCGGGATGAAATATGCCATTTTCACGGCCAAGCACCACGATGGGTTTAATATGTTCGATACCAAAGAAACTGATTTCTCCATCGCCAACGGGCCGTTTAAAAACAACCCAAAAGCCGATGTTGCCAGATATGTTTTCGAATCGTTCAGGAAGAAAGATTTCATGATCGGCGCCTATTTTTCAAAACCCGACTGGCACAACCAGAATTACTGGTGGGATTATTACGCTACGCCCAACCGAAGCGTAAATTACAAGATTGAAAGACATCCGCAACGCTGGGAAAACTTCAAGAAATTCACATACAACCAGCTCAATGAAATAACTTCCAACTACGGCAACATCGATATACTCTGGCTTGACGGCGGCTGGGTTGCGCCTCCACGGCAGGATATCGATATGGACAACATTGCTGGAATGGTTCGCGGAAACCAGCCGGGAATTTTGATAGTGGACAGAACCATCCGCGGAAAATATGAAAATTACCAGACCCCTGAAAGATCAGTTCCCGACGAGCAGCTGCCGTTTCCGTGGGAAAGCTGCATCCCGCTAAGCAACGACTGGGGTTGGGTTCCCAACGCACCCTACAAATCAGCACAAGAGGTAATCAATACGCTCATTGAAATAACTGCCAAAGGCGGATGTCTGCTTTTGGGAGTTGGGCCAACTGCACAGGGACTGATTGAACAGCCTGTAATTGATCGGTTAGAAAAGGTCGGTGACTGGCTCAAAGTGAATGGAGCAGGAATTTACAATACCCGTATCACCACTAACTACAATAGCGGAAATGTATGGTTTACAGCCAGTAAAGACCAAAAAAATCTGTACGCCATTTATGCTTTGCCTGAAAACGAGAAACTACCCTCCACAATTGAATGGGAAGGCAATGCTCCCGCCAAAGGAACAAAAATTACCTTGTTGCAAAACAATAAACGGATAAAATGGACTACTAACGGCATAAAAACAACCGTTTTTCTCCCGAAAAATCTAAAACAGGAATCGTTGGTCTTATCATTTAGTTCGAATTAAAAAATGAGAAAAACATTCCTATTCATCGCATTCTTTTTCGTGCTGTTTCTCTCCGCACAACCGATTTATAAAGATCCCGGTGCTTCAACTGAAGATCGTGTTGCAGATTTGTTATCACGAATGACGGTAAAGGAAAAGATTGGACAACTATGCTCTCCGCTGGGTTGGGAAATGTACGAGAAAACCGATGAAAACGTGAAAGTTTCCGATACTTTTGTGAAGCTGATGAACGACACACAACCCGGGACTTTTTGGGCAACATTGCGTGCCGATCCATGGACGAGAAAAACGATTGAAACCGGATTAAATCCCGAATTGTCGGCCAAAGCGCTCAATGCGTTGCAAAAATACGTTGTAGAAAATACAAGACTGGGAATTCCCATTTTCTTTGCGGAGGAATCTGCGCACGGGCATATGGCTATCGGCACGACGGTTTTCCCCACATCGCTGGCACAGGCAAGTACGTTTAACAAAGAGTTAATCTTTCAGATGGGCGAAGCCATTGGATTAGAAACGAGAGTACAGGGCGCTCACATCGGTTACGGGCCCATCATAGATATTGCCCGTGAGCCCCGATGGTCGCGCATAGAGGAAACCTTCGGTGAAGACCCTGTTTTGACAGGTATGCTGGGAAGTTACTTCGTAAAGGGATTGCAGGGGAACAACATCAAAGACGGCAAACACGTTTATTCCACCCTGAAGCACTTTGTGGCGTACGGCATTCCGCTTGGCGGACACAACGGTCAGAAATCATCCATCGGACAACGGGAGTTGTTCTCCGATCATCTGTTGCCGTTCAAAATGGCCATCGATGCCGGTGCTAAAACTCTGATGACAGCTTACAATGCCATTGATGGCGTTCCCTGCACGTCAAATAAATATCTTCTGACCGATATACTAAGAAACAAGTGGAACTTCGACGGGTTTGTGTTTTCTGACCTGGGAAGCGTGGAAGGAATTGCTACGTCGCACAGAACCGCCCCCGATATCAAACACGCGGCCGCCGCAGCGTTGAAAGCGGGCGTTGAAACCGATTTAGGAGGAAATGCCTATGGCAGGAATCTGGAGCAGGCTCTCAAAGAAAATCTGATAACAGCCGAAGAATTAGATAAAGCTGTCGCCAGGGTTTTACGGTTGAAATTCGACATGGGTTTATTTGAAAATCCGTATGTGGATTCCGGGCAAGTATCCAAATTCGTCCGAAACGAAAAGCATAAAAACATTGCCCGCGAAGTCGCCAGGCAAGGTACCGTGTTGCTTAAGAACGAGAATAATATTCTGCCATTGTCCAAAAATATAAAAAGCATTGCGGTAATCGGCCCGAATGCCGATAACATCTACAATCAACTCGGCGATTACACCGCACCGCAGCCAAGAGAAGATATCGCGACCGTTTTAGACGGGATAAAGAAAGCTGTTAGCCTGACAACGGTTGTGCGATACGTAAAAGGGTGCGCCATCCGGGATACAACACAAAGTAATATTTCCGAAGCGGTTGACGCAGCACTCAACTCCGATGTTACGGTTTTGGTGGTTGGAGGATCGAGTGCCCGGGATTTTAAGACCGAATATATTGAGACCGGCGCGGCGGTAGTTTCGGGCGAAAAAGCCGAAATCGTTTCCGATATGGAATCAGGTGAAGGATACGACCGGAACTCACTTCGTTTACTGGGAGATCAGGAAAAACTCATGAATGCTCTTATAAAAACAGGGAAGCCACTTATAGTTATCTATATACAGGGAAGACCGCTCGAAATGAACCTCGCGTCCGAGAAAGCAGATGCTTTGCTCTGTGTATGGTATCCGGGGCAGGAAGGCGGACATGCTATTGCCGATATTTTGTTCGGAGATTATAATCCAGCAGGACGATTACCGGTTTCCGTACCACATTCGGTGGGACAATTGCCGATTTACTATTCGTTGGGAAGACAAAACAAATACGTGGAAGGCGATAGTTCCCCATTATATCCGTTTGGATACGGATTAAGCTATACACAATTCGAATACAGCGACTTATCCATCGCTTCGGAAGGCGACAAAACGTTTATTTCGTGCAAAATAACAAACGCCGGAAATGTTGACGGCGAGGAGGTAGTGCAGCTTTATATCCGAGACAATATCAGCTCAGTTTCAACTCCACCCATTCAGTTAAAGGATTTCAACCGGATATTCATAAAAAAAGGAGAGTCGCAAATGGTAAGGTTTGCCTTGACACCAAGTCAGCTATCTCTGTTTAATATCGAAATGGAAGAAGTTACAGAGCCCGGGGAATTCACGGTAATGATTGGCTCAGCCTCTAACGATATCCGATTAAAAGGAAGTTTTTTCATAAAATAATCGCATGAGTAAACGAATTGTACTGCTATCGTTTTTCGTTTTGTTCTTTATCGGATTAAAAGCACAAAACCGGTACGTTGTGGTTGATTCCGGATTTGTATTCAAAAACCCACCTTTTAAATCGTGCCACGCTTCCACCATTGTAGAATTAGAAGACGGTACCGTACTGTGTGCATGGTTTGGAGGCGATCAGGAAGGTCATAACAACGTAAGCATCTGGACATCCGGTTTCAAAGGATCATCGTGGACCTACCCTGCCCTTGTTGCCGATGGAGTCATCAACGATTCAACCCGATTCGCCTGCTGGAATCCGGTGCTTTATAACGATAAAAACACAGCTTATCTCTTTTACAAAGTCGGAAAATCTCCGTCCACATGGTGGGGAGAATATAAAAAATCGACCGATAACGGAAAGACCTGGAGCAAATCGATCAAATTACCGGACGGAATACTGGGCCCGGTTAAAAACAAACCGATAAAGGCCGGTAACGTCATTCTAAATCCATCGAGCACGGAAACGACCGGAAATACGAAATGGAAATCTTTTATTGAGATTTCCGATAAGAAATTCGAAAAGTGGAAGAAAATTCCCATCGATACGGTCTCGGATTTCAAAGTTATTCAACCAACGTTGCTCCGGTATTCGAAAAACAAGCTGCAAGCTTTAATGAGGAGCGATAGCAATGAAATCCTTCAAAGCTGGTCGTCTGATAATGGAAAGAGCTGGAGTAAAATAACTTCAACTCATATTCAAAATCCAAATTCGGGGATTGATGCGGTAAACCTAAAAGATGGGAATAAACTCATCGTTTACAACCCAACCCAAAAAGGAAGAGATTGGTGGGAAGGAAGAAATAAATTATCTGTACTAGAGACGACTGATGGAAGAATCTGGTTTGACGTACTTGTTTTGGAAGAACACATCAAAGGTGAATTCAGTTACCCCGCTATCATACAGCTTAAAAACGGAAATATTTTTATCACGTACACCTACGACCGGAAAAATATCAAGTATGTGTTGATAAAAGCACTAGAATAGAATTCTTGTTTCTCAAATATGTCTCTCATACAATACGACAACTTAACGTTTATTTAAATATTTTTTTCTTTAATGTCGGGATAATGTCGTAAATTTGACGTCCGAAATCACATTCAAATTAAATACATCAATTATGAGCTTTTTAACAAACGAGAAACTTACCATCGTCGGCGCTGCCGGTATGATTGGATCGAACATGGCGCAAACTGCAGCAATGATGCGCTTAACCCCCAACATTTGCTTATACGACCCGTTTGCATTGGGACTGGAAGGTGTATGGGAAGAAATGCGCCATTGCGGATTCGAAGGTGCTGATTTCACTTACACCACAGATGTAAAAGAAGCATTCACCGGCACAAAATATATGATCTCCTCAGGAGGTGCTCCGCG
Source organism: Bacteroidales bacterium UBA1035 (assembly GCA_002316835.1). Classification (GTDB taxonomy): domain Bacteria; phylum Bacteroidota; class Bacteroidia; order Bacteroidales; family Dysgonomonadaceae; genus Petrimonas. The sequence goes on from DCEG01000078.1 coordinate 6,981, forward strand.
TAAAGACGGTATGACCCGTGAGGATTTATTAAAAGGAAACGCTGAAATCGCCGCTCAACTGGGTAAAGACATAAAAGCTTACTGCCCCGATCTGAAACATCTGACAGTTATTTTTAATCCGGCTGATATTACCGGTTTGGTAGCATTAATCCATTCAGGATTGAAACCGGGTTGCGTTACTACATTGGCAGGTTTGGACAGCACTCGTTTACAAAGCGAATTGGCGAAACACTTCGGAGTAAAACAAAGTCAGGTTACCAACACCCGCACCTATGGTGGTCACGGAGAACAAATGGCTGTTTTTGCATCAACGGCAAAAGTTGACGGCACGCCGCTAACCGATTTAATCGGAACTGACAAACTTACCACTGAAGACTGGGAAGCATTGAAACAACGCGTTACCAAAGGCGGAGCCAACATCATTAAGTTGCGTGGACGCTCATCGTTCCAAAGCCCATCATATGTTTCGGTAGAAATGATACGCGCAGCCATGGGCGGCGAATCGTTCCGCTGGCCTTCGGGTTGCTACGTTAACACGACTGATTTCCCGCATATCATGATGGCGATGGAAACCGATATTACTAAAAACGGTGTCGTTATCAAAGAAACCAAAGGAACCGATAGCGAAATGGCTGCTCTTAAAGAAAGTTACAGTCACTTGGCAAAACTTCGCGACGAAGTTATCGGAATGGGAATTATTCCAGCCGTTGACCAATGGACATCGGTAAATCCGAATTTATAATACATAATAACAACAAATAAAAAACTCCGGGAAATCCCGGAGTTTTTTATTTAACGAGCAGCCAACTTTACAATAAACTCCACGCAACAGTCAAACCTGCCATCACGATAGAAATCATACTCATCAACTTAATCAAAATATTTAGTGACGGGCCGGATGTATCTTTAAACGGGTCACCAACAGTATCGCCTACAACGGTGGCTTTGTGCACATCACTGCCTTTTCCGCCCAAATTACCTTCTTCCACGTATTTCTTCGCATTATCCCAGGCACCACCGGAATTTGCCATAAATACAGCAAGCACAAAACCTGATCCTAAACCACCTGCAAGAAGTCCCATTACACCGGGAACACCAAGAATAATACCCGTAAAGATAGGAATTGCAATGGCCAGAAGCGAAGGCAAAAGCATTTCGCGTTGCGCACCCTTGGTAGAAATCTCAACACATTTTGCATAATCAGGAGTACCCGTACCTTCCAAAATCCCAGTTATCTCGCGAAACTGTCGTCGCACCTCTTCAACCATTTTCTGAGCAGCTCTCCCCACAGCATTCATGGTAAGTCCGCAGAAAAGAAATGCCATCATCGATCCGATAAAAATACCAACCAGCACTTTAGGATTCATCAACGTAACCTGATAGTAGTTCACAAAATCAGCAAAATTGGCTTTGGCAATTTCAACAGTATCACCATCTGAAAATTCGAGTACGGTTTGTCCCAGACGCAACATACCTATTTTAATCTCTTCAATATACGAAGCCAGTAAAGCAAGCGCAGTTAATGCTGCCGAACCGATTGCAAATCCTTTTCCGGTAGCAGCAGTGGTGTTTCCTAGTGCATCAAGAGCATCCGTTCGTTTTCGCACATCTTTTCCCAATCCGCACATCTCAGCATTCCCTCCAGCGTTATCTGCGATAGGCCCGTATGCATCCGTAGCCAATGTTATTCCGAGTGTAGAAAGCATTCCCACAGCTGCAATCCCGATACCGTAAAGTCCCATACTCAGGTTTCCGCCAGAGATCATATTTTGCACATCAAATCCAATAGCACACAGGTACGAAGATAGAATTGCCAACGCAATGGTTATCACAGGAATGAAAGTAGAAATCATACCTGCCCCCATTCCGGCAATAATAACGGTTGCCGGCCCGGTTTTGCCGCTTTCCGCAATCTGCTGTGTCGGTCTGAATGAGTGAGATGTATAATACTCGGTACCTTGCCCTATAATGATACCTGCCAGCAACCCTGAAATTACTGAAAATGACAATCCAACCCAATTTTCAAAACCCAAAAGATACAAAACCACAAAGGTAAGTATTGCGATTAATAAGGCGCTTACGTTAACACCCCTGTTCAGTGCCGCCATCAATTTTTTCATCTCGGCATTTTCGCCCGTACGTACAAGAAAAATACCCAGTATGGATAGGAAAACACCAATCGCGGCAATTATCATCGGTGCAAAGACTGCTTTTGTCTGCATGTCCGGATTAACAAAGAAGGCCGACGCGCCTAAAGCTGCAGTTGCCAGAATAGAACCGCAGTAAGATTCATAAAGGTCAGCACCCATACCGGCCACATCACCCACATTATCACCCACGTTATCTGCAATAGTAGCAGGATTTCGCGGATCATCTTCAGGGATACCGGCTTCCACTTTTCCTACCAGATCTGCTCCAACATCGGCAGCTTTTGTGTAAATTCCTCCACCAACACGTGCGAACAAAGCTTGCGTGGATGCACCCATACCGAAAGTAAGCATGGTTGTGGTTATCATAACAAGTTTATGCCCGGGATCAGGATTTTCCACAAAATGGTCCAGAATAAGATACCATGCGGAAATGTCAAGCAAAGCTAGACCTACAACCACGAGCCCCATTACAGCACCCGATCGGAAAGCCACCTGAAGTCCCTTGTTAAGTGAATTTTTAGCAGCATGTGCCGTACGTGCAGATGCATAAGTGGCAGTTTTCATGCCAAAAAATCCAGCTAAGGCTGAGAAAAACCCACCGGTCAAAAACGCAAACGGTACCCAATTATTCTGCAATCCAAAAAAGGCCATAACTGCAAAAATAACAGCCAGAATAATAAACACGATAGCAACAACTTTGTATTGTTGCTTTAAATAAGACATAGCGCCCTCGCGCACATATTTCGCGATGGTCTTCATTTGTTCGGTACCTTCACTTTCTTTCATCATTTTTTTAAAGAAATAAAAAGCAAAGCCCAACGCGAACAACGATGCAATTGGAACTAAATAAAAGTAATTCATTGATAATTAAAAGTTAATTTGTATTTTAGGTTTACGATTTTAAGAAATTCCNNTCATCATTTTTTTAAAGAAATAAAAAGCAAAGCCCAACGCGAACAACGATGCAATTGGAACTAAATAAAAGTAATTCATTGATAATTAAAACTTAATTGTATGTTTGGTTTACGATTTTAAGAACTAGCGATAAAGTTATAAAATATGATTGAATTATCACGAATAAAGTTAAATTATTGTTATTTTTAAATTATTTCTGTTTATTCATATAAAATACGTAGCCTAATTTTACATTTTTATTATCTTTGCCTCAACTTATTATACGGTATAAGAAATTTAGCACACAAATCAAGTTTACTTTATTAACAACCCTTAATATCGCGATACAGATACATTTTTATAAAACTCAGTGAAATGGAAAAAAGCTTCTTCTTAACTAAGGACAAGAGTCCAAAGAATATCCAGATCAAAAAAGACATCATAAATCATTTTGTTAACTACGGAAATGATACGATTGCGGAACTATCAAAAGAACTCGATTTAAGTGTTCCTACTGTTACAAAATTAATTGCAGAACTGAGTGACAGGGGATTGGTTGCTGATTTCGGAAAAATTCAAACATCCGGGGGAAGATATCCCAACATTTATGGATTAAATCCATCATCTGTTTATTTTGTTGGAGTAGATATGACAAGGCATCACTTACATATTGCCCTGATGGATTTTAAAGGAGATATCGTTAAATACGAAATGGGAATTTCCTATATGTATGAAAATACAACAGAATCATTTGATATCCTTTGTGAACATATTCAGAAATTTATTGATGAAACAGGTGATCTGAAACAAAAGATCTACAACATAAGTCTTAATATATCGGGCCGGGTTAATCCCGATTCAGGATACAGCTACAGTAGTTTCTATTTTAGTGAGGATCCAATCAGCAATATTCTGTCGAATAAGCTAAACTACCGGGTAACCATTGATAACGATACACGCTCAATGGCTTATGGCGAATTTATGAAAGGAGTTGTACAGGGCGAAAGTAACGTGATTTTTGTCAATGTGAGCTGGGGTCTGGGTATCGGAATTATTATCGATAAAAAATTGTATTACGGAAAATCGGGATTCTCGGGAGAGTTTGGTCATTTCCCAATCTTCGATAACGAAATACTTTGCCATTGCGGCAAAAAAGGTTGTCTGGAAACGGAAGCATCGGGATTAGCCATCCACCGGATGATACTCGAGCGGATTAAAAATGGAGAAAGCTCAATCATTACCCAATTGGTCAAGAATTTGGATAAACTAACACTTACCGACATTATTAAAGCTACAAATATGGAGGATCCGCTCTGTATAGAAATAGTGGAGGAAGTTGGGATAAAGTTGGGAAAATATATTGCCGGGCTGATTAATGTCTTTAATCCGGAGCTGGTAGTTATAGGGGGACAGGTTGCGGAAACAGAAGGATTTATCATGCTCCCAATAAGGAGTGCCGTAAGGAAACATTCGTTAAGTCTGGTAAATAAAGACACACAGATAATCGCCTCAAAATTAAAGAATAAAGCCGGAGTAGTAGGCGCATGTATGATTGCGAGAAGCCGGTTGTTCGATAATTGATAATATAATCTCCGGTAAATATTACACAATCGTTAATTCACGACATATTTAACACATATATGTGTCGTAATCTCATATTTTCCTCTACTTTTGCATTATAGCATTCTGTCGCAAAAATGAGCTTGAAAGCCTTATTTTAATCTCTTAACAGGATTAAACTTCAAAATAAGCTTTTTCACAAGAACATTTATGCGACATTTAGGTTATTACAACAACTACTATTAAAATTAAAAAAATGAGAAATTTACATTTTGACACCCTGCAAATTCACGCAGGACAGCAACCCGATCCGGCAGAAGGTTCAAGGGCTTTACCTATTCATCAAACAACAGCATTTGTTTTTAAAAACGCCGAGCACGGAGCCAATCTTTTCGGGCTAAGGGAGTTCGGTAATATCTACACCCGATTGCAGAACCCCACAACCGATGTGTTTGAAAAAAGAATGGCGGCACTGGAAAAAGGCACTGCAGCGGTTGCAACATCGTCCGGCCAGTCGGCCTCATTCATAGCAATTAACAGCCTTGCCGAAACAGGCGACAATATAGTAAGCACATCATTTTTATACGGTGGCACCTATAATCTTTTTAATGTATCGCTTGCGCGATTGGGTATCGATGTACGTTTTGCCGATGGTGATGATGTAAACAGCATAGAGAGTTTAATAGACGAGAAAACAAAAGCTATCTTTCTTGAAATGATCGGTAATCCAGAATACAATATTCCCGATGTGGAGAAGATTGTGGAACTTGCCCGTAAAAAGGATTTACCCGTTATTATGGACAACACTTTCGCACAAGGTGGCTATTTGTTTAATCCAATTGAGTGGGGCGTAAATATTGTTATACATTCAGCCACAAAATGGATTGGCGGTCACAGTACGTCTATGGGAGGGATAATCATAGATGGTGGTAACTTTAACTGGAATAATGGAAAATATCCTGCTCTGAGTGAACCATCGAAAGGTTATCACGGATTGAACTTCTGGGAAGTGTTTGGCGATGAATCGCCTTTCGGAAATATAGCTTTTGCTATACGCTGCCGCGTGGAAGGACTCCGTGATTTTGGACCGGCTATCAGTCCGTTTAATTCCTTTATGATGCTGCAAGGGCTGGAAACATTGTCGCTTCGGGCAGAAAGAATAAATAAGAGTGCGTTGGAACTCGCAAAGTGGCTCGAAAAGCATCCAAAGGTTGAAAGGGTAAATTATCCGGGGTTGGAAAACAATAAATACCACTCACTGGCCAAAAAGTACCTCAAAAATAATGGATTCGGCGGAGTTTTGTCCTTCTTCATCAAAGGTGACGAAAAACAAGCCGCAACCGTTATAGACAGTTTGTCACTCATAAGTCACGTGGCAAATGTCGGAGATACCAGAACATTGATTATTCATCCCGCAACTACCACACACGAGCAACTTTCCAAGGAGGCACAAATAGCATCGGGAGTTTATCCGAACATGTTACGCATATCTCTTGGACTTGAATATCTGGATGATATTAAATACGAATTAGACGAAGCTTTGGCTAAACTCTGATAAAACAACTATAAAATGGAAAGAGGATGTCTCGTAATGGAACATCCTCTTTCATTTTGTCATTCTAATCCGCCGGCTAATGTAAAAGAATCTATTTTTCTAAAGTTTTGGATACTTTATTCAGCTAAAACTCCATTTTCCCGATAGATATCGGAAAACAATTTAATAGTAAATTTTTCTTTACAGACACGCTTTTTTAATTCGTTCAAACACAAGAATCAATTGATCACTTGTCTGATTACTTCAGGATCTTTGATCAAAGTTCTGAGTTCTTGCTCCAGATCGACACGGCTCACTTCCATATCTTTCAATTCAACGCGTTGCCAGATTTCCTCAACCCATTGATTTTGGCTTCTACCAAGTTCATCTACCGCCTGAAACCATCTCAGATACATAAAACTATGTCCCGATAATTTTAAATTCAGCGGATTGTCTTTTCCAATCTGAGTCACATTGAAAGAATGATCAATTTCTTCGATGTAAAGGGAATCTCCAACCAATCTGTACATCCCGTCAACTGTAATCATGGAACCTTTGTCAGTTGTCATAAAATTAACAAACTTGCCGTCTTCCATAATCATTTTAAACATGCCATGAGGTGTCTCTTTATAACCTCCTTCGTTACTATTGTGGATGGCTTTCACTTCCCACAATCCAAACAAGCGCTTCGCCGTTACAGTTTTCACCCCTTTTTGTGCTGCTCCGCAACCGGTTAGTAATGCAATCACGCAAACTAATGCAGAATAAAGTAATTTCGTTTTCATGATTACCGTATTTAATTTATTATAGAATTACCCCTTACAAATTAGTAGCGTTGCGTTAATT
>DCEG01000108.1:0-9471 GCA_002316835.1 Bacteroidales bacterium UBA1035
CGTTCGTTTTCGGTAAATTTGGAGACATCGGTTCCGTTCAGCAAATACTGTCCCGATGTGGGATTATCCAACAAGCCCAGAATGTTGAGCAGCGTGGTTTTTCCGCAGCCCGATGGACCCATAATGGCGACAAATTCGCCTTCGTTGATTTCGATGTTCACTTCGGTCAATGCCCAAGTTTCTACTTCTTCCGTGCGGAAGATTTTTTGGAGGTTTTCTGTTTTAATCATTTTGTTTAATTATTTAGATAGTTAGACTATAAGAATTTAGACTGTCAGATTTTCGGGACACGAACGCTTTTAGCTTCGTGTTTTTTACGAAGCCACAGGCATCGTCTCCCGATTACGGCATAACCGGCGGCTCATCCACTTCCTACGCTTCGTAAATTTTGTTGGTATCCACAACTTCTGTTTGTTGCGCTTCACTTTCTTTGGGTTGCTTGCTTTTTCCGGTGCAGTTTGCGAGGAGGAAAAAGATTGCGAAAGCGAGTAAGATTGTTTTACCCCTAAATCCCCTAAAGGGGACTTTTGCGGGCTGTGAAATTGTTTTTGTTTTCATCTTGTTTTTATTTTTGCCGGATAAAATTTTGTTGTTCGGTGGTTTGTAGAGACGCAATGCTTGCGTCTTATCTACATGGAGACGCAAGCATTGCGTCTCTACGGTGGGGCGTTAGTCCGATTTTACCACATCCGCGGGATGGGTATTCGCAATTTTATTCAATTTCCAAAACATTGTTATCAGCACAAAAAATGCCACGACGCACAACGTAAGAAGCAACATCGGATAAATCTTCGGCCGATATACTACGGATACGTTATCAAACTGTTTTCCAAATATCCACACCACCAATGCCGATGAAAAAGTAAACGATGCAATCATCAGAAAGATGTAGATTTTACCGAAAAGCAGGTAGATATCTATCTTCATAGCGCCGTTTATTTTGCGTATCGCCACGTTTTTTTGCTTTTTCTGCGTATCTACCGTTACCGCCGTGTATATCCCGAACAGGGCAATGATGAGGCTGAAAAAAGAAACGAAATAAATAACGAAATAAAAAACGGACGAGTATCCGTTTCGACGTTCCTGTTGCTCAGAAAATGTTTCTACTTTATACGCAATGGATTCGGGCAGATATTCGCGAATGATCGACAACAACGCTTTGCGAATATCGGTTTCGTTGCCCTTGTTGCTCTTTACCCACACGCCGGAAACAACATCGGGAATGGGCGGCGCTATCCATACCGAGCCTTGCATTGCCGGAGTAAACGGCATATTGTCCACCACGCCCGCAATGCGGAAAATTCCGCCGCCCAAATCGATGGATTCTGTGTGGGGAAAATCTTTCAGTTTGTCCATAAAAGCGCGCGAAACAAGAGCCTCATCGGGTGCGAGCGAGCCAACGTTCAATCCGCGCGTATCGATATTGAAAACGGAAAAGAAGTCGGGTTCTGCCGCAATGAGCGTGAAAGGAGTGTGGATGCTGTCGGGCAGCACGTATTCGGTTTGCAGAGCGAAATACGACTGCATATCGTTGTCCATGGCTTCGCCGGGCATCATAAACGAACCCATTTTCGCCACTTCGTCCACGCCTTTCAGGGTTTTTATTTTTTCGATGATTTCCGCTTGATATTCGGGCAGGGTAAAGTCGAGCAGCGGAACGGCAAATATTCGCGCAGCATCGGTTTTCGTCATCAATATTCGCTCTTCCGAAGCCATCCGATTATAAAACTTAAACAAGATAAACGTGCTGCTCAACAAAAAGAAGGCAAACAGCAGTTGCACGCCCAAGGAGATGTTTCGAAACAGATAACGGTTTGTTTTCGAAACGCTTCCGCCCCGTATTCCTTCCGTGGCAAGCGTTTTGTTGATTTTCCGCATAAAAACGCCCATAATGAGAATGCTGAGAACAAGTACGATACCCATTGTTTTCAGCTGAACATAAAACACTTCCGCTGGATAAAAATTGATGGGAATGTGAATGATTTCGGAAATAAGCGATAGTTTGGTCAGTAATATTTCTGTAAATCCAAACGAAAGCAGTAGCGAAAGCAACAAAAAAGGCAAAATTTCGAACATCAACTGTAAGAAAATAGCTGTTTGTCCTGCACCGGCAATTTTACGCATGGTAAACTGACGAATGCGAGACGAGACGGAGTGAGTGAGCAGATTGAAGAAATTAATCAGTGCCGAAAACAGCACCAGTAACGAAAGCAACAGAACGCCTATCGCGAATCCGTCTTCCTTGCGAAACAGGGGACGTTTTTGCGAAATGAACTTTGCCTTCGGCGAAATAATTTCGTTTTTCGCTTCATCCACTCGCTGAATGGTAGTTAATTGATGGTTCAGCGCGTCTAAATCGGCGTTTTTCTTCAACAGAGCAAACACGAATGGCGACGACGCAGCATCGTAATCCGATACATATATTTCTCCGCCCATCGCATCCACCCGAATGTCTTTTATGACGCCCACAACGCGGTATGAACCAAATACGTGGTGTGTTTCGTCGGTTAGTTCGATAACGTTATCCAACGGATTTTCGTTTCCAAACACTTTTTTTGCAAACGATTGGCTGATAATGGCCGAGTTTTTATCCCACACTTGGTTGGAGCCTTTTAGAAACCGTGCGCTAAAAACATCGAAAAATTCTTGGTTGGCCACCCTAATCCACGAAGTGGTGAAAGGCATAAATTTTTCGGGTTGCCGCACTACGTTCACGTAATCCACATTGTGCACGCCGGCAATTATTGCCATAGCTTCTGTTTGCGGAAGTGGCATTTGCTGTATTTTCTGCCAATCGTCGGCGCTCAACGGATAATCTTTATCGTTTGCTGCATCGTGAGCCGAAAAGTGTACAATCCGTTCGTGATACTTAAATACGCTCACGTCTTTTCCCTTCGTTTGAAACAGCAGAAAATAGGCGAACGAGAAAATAACCAATCCCACGGCTATTCCTAACGATGTCAATAGAAACCGGAGCGGATTTTGCCGGATTTCTCTGAAAATTGTTTTTAGATAATGTAGAAACATAATTTATTTTTTAGACATTTAGATTGTTAGAATATAAGAATTTAGACTGTTGCTGTTTTCTTCATCCGTCAGACCGCATATCGGTCGGACGGGGGGGATACGAACGCTTTTAGCTTCGTGTTTTTTAACGAAGGCGCAGCCTTCGTCTCCCGCGATTACTCCGATTTCAAACTTTTTACCGGATTAGCTTTTGCCGTGCGCCACACGTGCCAGCCAACGGTTAAGAATGTGATAACGCCAACCAGCAACAGCGCAAGCAAAAACGAGCCGGTCGATATATCCACTCTGTACACAAATTGCTGCAACCACCGTTCCAGCAGCCACCACGCCAACGGAACGGCTACAGCAAATCCTATCGCCATCCATACAAACATCGGTTTCATTAGTAACCAAAGGAGGTGTGGCGTTTTGGCGCCGTTTATTTTTCGGATTCCGATTTCTTTTGTACGTTGTTTGACGGCGTAAAAAGTGATACCGAACAACCCGAAACAGGTGAGCAAAATACTGATAAGCGAATACATTTTGAGCAGGCGCGACATTTCGAAAATCTTACTGTTGCGCTGTTTGAAAACGGAGTATATATCGGTATATGTAAAATATTCATCGGGAAAACTTTTTTTCCACGCTGTTCGTATATTTGAAATGATTTTCGACGCATCTTTTGGGTCGAGTTTTACCAGCATAGTATAATATTCTTCCTGCAATGGTTTTATGCGCTCAATGATAAGCGGCACATCTTTGTTTTCCAACGACTGATAATTAAAATCTTCAACCACTCCGGCTATAACGGCCGAAGCGTAATCTGCTTCAAAATATTTTATGAGTGGTTGTCCGATGATATTTTCGGGTGATTCTGCCACTAAATCGGCAAATGTTTTGTTGATGAAAACCGAATTAGGGTACTTGTCTGGAACGGTTTCCCATACTTCGCCGGTAAGCTGATGAAGTTGAAGTGTTTTTATCAAACCTTCATCTCCTGATATTCTGAGAACTGTGGTTTGAAACTCCGTTGCGTCTTTCTGTTTTAATGTTCCATAGATAATCCACGGATACATAATGTTAAGGTTTCCTCTTGAAACATTAGCTACGCCCGGAACTGACATCAAGGTTTTATCAAAATTTTTCAGATTTGCTTTGCTTTGTGCGCTGCCAATGGAAATGAGATTCCGGAAATGCTTTCCCGAATTTATGGTTAATGCTACTTGCCTGTTAACTGTTATTGTTGCAATTATCAGGCATATTGTTATTACAAACTGAACCGCAGCCAACGTGCCCACCCAACGATTCTTCCTGGTTATGAAAAACATCCGGTAATCGCTTCCCGACAGGCGGCTGATTTTGCGACTCATCAGCAGCGCGGGAATTACCGTCAGCAGAAAAATCAACACAATAAGTAGTGGAAAGAAATCTTTGCTGTAAAAATATTTCGATGAAAAATCGACGGCTACTATTTGATTAAATACGGGCAACAAATCGTGCATCATTAGCATAGCCAGTACAAACGAAATAAATACGGTGAGAAACGTATCTAGAAAAATTTGCCAACGCACGTCGGTGGGTTTTGCGCCCATCAGTTTTTGGGAATGAAGCGTTTTTACTTGCTGCAATATGCGCGAAAAACTCATATTCACATAGTTGAAAATAGCGATAAGGAATACCAATATGGCGGAAATAAGTCCCACCATCAATAAATTATTTTTGCGGTAATGCCAATAAGTCAATTCTTGCTGGGAGTAGGTGGAAGAAATGGCGTGGTTAAAGGTGTGAAAATAATATTGACCTTCAGAAAGTGTAGGAGTTTTATCTGTCTTTACCTTCGTTTCAAACTGAGAGAGGTTGGTATTTGGGGGCATCATCAACAGCGTTGGCCCGCCCCAGTTATTATCGGAGTCGCAAATCAATCCATCGAAAATAACAGCCGATTGTGGTCGGTTTCTGGTTACGGCTCCCACCGTATAAACAGTTATCACTTCCGAATCGAATCCTTCCGAACATACGGTTATTTGTTTTCCCAACGCGTTTTCATTGCCAAAGAATCGTTGCGCCATTTGTTCGCTAATGATAATTGACTGTGGATTATTAAACGCCTCCCACGAACCATACAGCAACCGGAACGGGAAAAATTGGGGGAAAGACTTATCTACATTGATAATTTGTATCGGGTCGAACCGTTGATTGTTTACTTCTACGTATTTTATATCGAAACTGTTCAGTTGCAGAAAATCTTCCACTTCGGGATACTTCTCTTTCAACTGTTGGGGAACATCGCTACTCATATACGCCACTTTCTCTCCGGGATTCGAAGGCATATCCTGCATTACCCACACCAGTTTATTGAGATTGGGGTTGTTTTTTTCTATTCCGTATTCATACGAAACAAACGAAATCAACAATGCCGTACAAGCGATACCCACCGTAAGGCTGATAAGGGAAATGAGCGTAAACGTTTTGTTGCGCCACCAATTCCGAAGGATGATTTTGATTGCTGTTTTGAACATATACTGCCTAATTGCAAATTATTAATTACCAATTACTAAATAGATTTTTAGAGCCAAGATGGATAGACAATAGACTGTTAGATTGTTAGACTTTGAATTTTAAACTTTTCACTCCGATTTTACCACCTCCGCCGGATTTTCATTCGCAGCTTTCCACACCCTGAAAATAATGCTGGCAAAAACAATAGCAGCCACCAATACGAATACACCTGCAAAAAGCCACCATTCCATTGATACCCTTCGGGTATATTGTTCCAACCAACGTTGCATCACATAAACACCAACGGGAAACGCTACCATGCACGCTGCTATCGTTACCGCAAAATATTGCCGGAAAAACAACGCCAGAACTTCTTTCACCTTCGCACCGTTTACTTTGCGAATGGCAACTTCCTTACGCCGTTGGCTGCACGCCAGCGTAATCATGGAATAAATACCAAAAACGGCAATGAGAATGGTAACGGCGGTCATGACGCCCAACAGCACGAGCAACCAACGCTCAGATTTAGTGTATTTGGAATAAACGTCTTCCATATTCTCAAAATGCACTCTGTTGTACGGCATATTGTCTTTTTTACCTGCAAGCTCTTCTATGGTCTGTTCCGTCTTTTCTCGAAAATCTTTCATGTATTTATACGCGATGGTTTGTCCTTCCATATTTTCATTGCCTGCTTCTTTAGATGTTCGGTATAAAGTAGGCTTAATGGGTAACAAAGGAGATTGAACGTGCAAATCGGGTATTACTCCAACAATTGTCCAGTGATCGTTCAGTTTTTCACCAATGGGATTTTCCTTTCCAATTATTCTTTTTGCGGTTTCATTTATTACGCAGACCTGTGTTTCATTTTCATTCATTGTACGTCCCTGAAGTATTTTGATACCAAAGAATTCAAAAAAATCAGGTGACTGCACATTAAATAATTCAAAATCTTGTATACGTTCCGAGGGAGTTCCCTTGTCTATGGAAACTTCAGTAGATGCACTGCTCAAAGTCGGCAAGAAAGCTTGAGGGAAGTAGATAGCATCTTCTATACCCGGAATGCTTTTCACTTCTTCCAATAGAATAGGGTCGTGCAATGCTCTCATAACAACTTGGTTGACGTTATACCTGTTGAAGCCAATATCGGTACGGTTTAAAAGCCACATTTGTTGGAAAAAAACCGATGTGCATAAAATAAGCAATACGCCTATTAAGAGCTGTAACCCAATACTAATGAGTGTGAAACTGTTTTTGAAGCCCAGGTATCGTTTTGTTTCGGGCTGAATATTTTCACGAACGCTGCGTCTCATAAAATAACGGATGGGAATGAAAACAAAAAGTCCCGAAACGATGATAAGCCCAATGGCATACAGCAACATTTCACGCGCAAAATAAGTTTTGGCGGCTTCAATTTGCGACAGTTTTGAGAAAGCAGGGAAAAGCAATTCGGTAAGAACGCCTCCAATAAACAGGGACAAGAGTAGAATAAGCATAAACTCGCAAAGCAGCAAAGCCAACAATTGCACGGTCCCGCTTCCGCTCACTTTTCGTAACGCCAGCTCTCGGCTTCTGATTTTTATCCGGTTGATAAATAACATCACATAATTGAACAGCGCACACAAAATAACCAGCAACGCTACACCCGCAAATACCCGCAAGTGGTTAAATTTGATGTTTGTTTCAGCATCGGGGATGGTATAATGCACTTCTTTTAAAGGAATAAGCTTGTAAGACATCAATCCTTGCATTGAGTTTACAACCTCTACACTATCGAGTTTCTGTTGCAAAGCATCGATTTTTATTCCGGGATAAACGCGTATAAATGCCGATTTTGAATGATATACCCACGGCGAATATCTTTCGTCGGGAAGTTTGTATGGGCGGATATTGATTTCGTCGTAAGCAACGTTGCTGTGGAAAGTTTTCTCGGAAATTAACTTGTAATTTATCAGTAAACTGTCAGGCAATCCACTTTGTTTCAACGTTTGATAACCGGATGATGTGATAAAAGTAATTCCGTTATCGGGCAACGATTCAGGAAACAAAACAGGGATATCGGGGTAAAAGACGTTAAAAAAAGCGGTGTCCGTTTCAAGGAAATGTATGGATACCAAAGAGTCTTTTACTTGCATATTCGGATACGATCGTACCAAAGTAGCGGCTTCCACTTCGGGAAAAGTTTTCTTCAGATATTCTGCCAAAGCATCCGGCACTAAATTTGATAAGCCTCCTGCCCTTTTTTCATCTACTTTGGCAACCATATAAATCCTGTCTCTGTCAGGATTATGGCTGTCATATCCCATCTCATACCGTATCCACGACATAGTAAACGAAAATGCCGTGAACCCGATTGCCAAACTAGCAATACTGACTATGGTTTGGGTTTTGTATTTTAGAAGGTTTCGAAATGCTATTTTTAGATAATGTATGAGCATAATTTAGACTGTTAGATATATAGACATATATTTTAGAACCAAGAACCAAGACAGATAGACAATAGACTGATAGACGTTGAACTTTAAACTAACTGAATACTGCCTACTGTTAACTGTCAACTATTTAATTACCAGTTCTTCCACTTCGCCAAAATTGGCATATCCGTTAACCACTACGCGGTCGCCCGCTTGCAAGCCGCTCACAATTTCGTATTGCACCGGATTTTGTCGTCCCACGCTGATGGGTGTTTTTACTGCTTTGTTGCCTTGGCGGTTGAGTTTGTAAATCCATTGTCCGCCGGTAGTTTGGAAGAAATCGCCGCGCGGAATAACGATGGCAGTTTCGGGTTGCCCCAGTTCCACCTGCACCCGGAAACTACGCCCGATGCGCACGTTGTCCGGCATTTCGCCCGTGAATACAAAATCCACATCAAACTGGCGGTCTTTCACTTCGGGCACCACTTTTGATACACGCAAGGCGTATTTTTTACCCTGATACGTTACCGAAGCGGGAAGTCCTACCTGTACACGGTCTATATAATATTCGCTCAATCGGGTGTGCAGTTTAAAGTTGTCCATCACTTTTATTTCGCCAATGCTTTCCGATTGTCCCACCCGCTGCCCCAGCGTAACGTTGAGGAAGCTCAATTGTCCGTCCATCGGGGCGCGCACAATTAAATTATCCATTCGTCCACGGGCGTGAGAAGTGGTTTTTCGTACACGCTCCAAATCGTTGTCCATCAACGAACAGCGCAGGTGCGTAGCTGCGCTGTCTTGCCGAAGTCCGTCTAATTGCAAGGCCGTACTTTTGGTTTTGTAATTGTATTCTTCGCGCTGCACATCCAGTTGCGCCTTGCTTTTTATGCCCATTTTAAACTCTTCTTCGCCCAATGCAAAATCTTTTTGCAGTCGGCTCAGCTCGTAGCGTGCCTGCAAAGTTTGCTGTTTGAGCAGAATGGTTTTTTGTTCCATCTCCAGTTTTTTCTCTTCGTACAGAATGCGTTGTTTTTCCCATTCGGCCTGCTGCTCTTCAATGGTGCGCTCCAGTTCGAGGTTTTGTAGCACGAGAATGACGTCGCCTTTTTTCAGCATCGCGCCTTCTTCGGCAACCACCTCCTGCACTATTCCGCTTTCGAGCGCGTTGAGTTTGATGGTTTGTATGGGTTGCACAATGCCTTCGGCGTCCACGTAATCGAGAAACGGGGCTTCCGTAACGTCGGCAATCCCAATTTTTTCGTTGTCCACGCGCAACTTTCGTCCGCCCGATATGCTGATGATTACGAACACGAGGAATGCTAGAAATACCGCGCCACCCAATAAATGAAATTTATATTTTTGGATAAACGGGCGTTTAGGCAGGCGTTTGTCCATAGATGAGTCGCGGGATTCGTGGAAAGAGTTTATGTTGTCAGAATTATTCATTTCCAATTCGTATTTAAAATTCTTGTCTTGAAACAATGATCGATTGATTTCTCTCGAAATCCCACCCAGTAATGCTCCGTAAACCATAATACAAACTCCAGTAGTTTTG
>DCEG01000108.1:9617-17960 GCA_002316835.1 Bacteroidales bacterium UBA1035
TAGTTTTGCAGTTCGCGGATATAAGCACGTTGCGAGTTATCTTTTTCGGCAATAGCAGCGTTGAGATCGAGAACGGTTGATTTGCCGAGCAGATAAAGGCGGTACGCCACATCGTTGCGGCGAGTAGCTCGTTCCGATGTTTTTTTGGCTATCTCCACCTTGTCGGCTTGCAAGTTAAACTGTTTTACCAATTTTATCACGTTGGCATCAAAGTCGGTACGCGCTTGCGCGATATCTATTTTCACTTTTTCGAGGTTGCTTTTTGCCACTTCCACACGTCCCCGGCCCACGCCCCAGTCCAAAATCGGGATTCGGATTCCCAAGCTTACCAATTGCTGGTTAAGCGGATTGTGATATACATTATTGAAATCGCGTGCGGTTTGCGATAAACCGAACTGCATATACAAATCGGCTTTAAATCCGCGCGAAGCTTTAGCGTAAGCCACCGAACTTTCGCTTTGCAGTTTTTGCAGGGCAAGCATTTCCATATCGGGACTGTTTTGGTGGGCAAGATACAACGCGTCGTCCACGGAAACAATGAACTTGGGAATCGTTTCGCTCACTTCCGCCACAATTTCTACGTTATCCGTAATGCCCAGAAAACTGCGCAAATCCTGAATATAGTCATCCATCTCGATGCGGGCATTCAATCGGTTGGTTTGCTCCGAAAGATAGTTTATTTCCAGTTGCAACATTTCGTTTTCAGTTATCGTACCAATTTCGTATCGTCCTTTGGCATAGTTAAACAAGGTATCGGCATTGGCGTAATTATAATTTGCCGACCGAAAATTGCTCTGAGCCGTAGCAAGCTGAAAAAATTTCATTGCCGCAGACGAGGCAACCAACTCTAAGGTTTCGGTGTATTGCTTTTGTGCCGCTGTATATCGCACCGGTTCGATGCGTTTGTTCCATTTCAGGGAATTATAACCAAATAGGTTTTGCGAATAACCGATAACCACCGGCGTGGATTTGAACGAGTATTGATTATCGGAAAAAATATCCAATCGTTGCAATCCGCTTTGTACGAACACACTGCCGCCTAATAACGAAATGTTTTGGTTAATGGTCATTGCACCATCGTTGAGCAGTTGGTTGCGGTGTACAAAACTATCGGTTCCGTCGGGCAGCGTAATGGGGCTGATGGAGCGGTTAAGCTGCGAATTGGACGAAAACGTTAAACTCGGCAAGTAATCGGCTTTGAACGAGCGCCAGTTCCAGTGAGCCGCCCGATACTGATGCCGTGCCGCCACTGCTTGCGGTGATTGTTCCCGGGCAAGCGCGACCGCTTCATCCAGCGTAAGGTGAAGCGTATCTTGCGCCTTAAGCTGCCCTATGGTGAATAAAATGAGAATAATGAAATAAGCTTGCTTCATAAAAAAGCAATGACAAAAGCCGTGCCAAAAAGATAATATTCTTATAATCAATGTATTATATTTTTACGTTTTTCAAAAAGAGTGCGTTATCGCACAATAGGAGTTCGATTTCGCACATTATTATAAAAATATATTGTTTATATTTGCGATGGGAATTGAGTTTAAATTTTTAGGTTCACCGTTTATGCTTTAAAATGAGTGTATTTTAAATAGCTGTTTTGTGCAAATATAAAATAATATCTGTGTAAATTTAAAATATTTCTCGTGTAATAATAAAATATTTCTCGTGTAATAATAAAATATAGACTATATTTGCATTATAAAAAATTCAAAAGAATAATTATGTTAGTTCATCGGGAAATAGTGAGCGTAATGAAACAGATGGTTGATAAATTTCCCATCATTGCTCTTACGGGGCCGAGACAATCGGGTAAAACAACGTTATTAAAAACAATGTTTTCTGATTACAGGTATGTGAGCCTTGAAGACCCCGACACACGTAATTTTGCTGAAACTGACCCCCGTAGTTTTTTGAAACAGTATGACAAGTACGTTATCTTTGACGAAGTACAACGAGCCCCCTTCTTATTTTCATACATTCAGTCTATTGTCGATGACAGCAGAATAATGGGACAATTTATTTTTTCGGGTTCGCAAAACTTTCACCTGATGCAAAACATTACGCAAAGTTTAGCGGGCAGAGTTGCTATTTTCAGGCTGTTTCCGTTCGATTTTCAAGAATTAAAAAGTGCGGGATTATTGCAGGATGAATACGCTCCTCACTTAATAAAAGGATTTTATCCGGCGATCTACGACCGAAATATCAGACCTGTAGATTTCTATCCCAATTATATCGAAACCTATATTCAGCGAGATGTAAGTGAACTGCTATCTATTCAGGATATGAGTCTGTTTCGAAAATTTTTAGCCTTGTGTGCAACCCGAGCCGGACAAATCCTAAATATGAGCAATTTAGCAAACGAAGGAGGAATATCCGCACCAACGGTGAAAGCGTGGTTGTCGGCTTTGGAAAACAGCTATGTGATTTTTTTGCTGCAACCCTATTATAAAAACTTCAGTAAACGGATTATTAAGTCACCTAAGCTTTACTTTTATGACACAGGACTGCTGTCTAATCTGCTAAAAATAAATAATGTAGATAAAATAAAAAATCAGTCGGTAAAAGAAGTATTGTTTGAAAATATGATCGTTTCAGAATATATAAAACAAATTCATCACAAGAATAAAAAGCAGTTAGAGCCTTGGTTTTGGCGAGATTCTCACGGCAATGAAGTGGATATGCTTATCGAAAAACAGCAAGAAATCGAAATTGTGGAAATAAAAGCCACCCAAACCGTTATGCCCGATTTGTTTAAGGGACTGAATTATTACGCTGACCTCGAAAAGGATGTGAAGCTAATTAAGACATTGGTCTATGGAGGCAGTGACCGTCAGGAACGAAGCGTGGCGCAGGTGGTTCCCTGGAGTGAAGTGGATATTTGACATTAAGATTATTCTGCAATTAGCTGTACAACATGCAAAAACAAGGAAAAATACTCATTATTGACGACAACGAAGACATTCTCTTCGCTCTCAATCTGCTTTTGCAACCACACGTTGAAAAGGTAAAAGTCAGCACAAAACCCGAACGTATCACCCATTTCATGGAAACGTTCGGACCCGATGTTATTTTACTTGACATGAACTTTACAAAAGATGCGGATAGCGGACAGGAAGGTTTTTTTTGGCTCGAAAAGATTAAGGAAACAGATCCCGATGCGGTGGTGATTTTCGTAACTGCGTACTCCGATACCGAAAAGGCAGTGCAAGCCATTAAAGCAGGCGCTACCGATTTTATTCCCAAGCCGTGGGCAAAGGATAAGTTGCTGGCAACGGTGGCTTCGGCAGTGAAATTGAGACAAAGCCGTAATGAAGTTTCACAACTGAGAAAACAGGTGGCAGCACTTGAGAGCAACCGTTCGTTTCCCGAAATTATTGGTGAAAGCGAAGTGATGCAATCGTTATTCGAAACCATCGATAAACTGAAAAATACCGATGCCAACATCCTGATTTTGGGTGAAAACGGCACGGGAAAAGACCTAATAGCTAATTTGCTTTATTGTTGTTCACCCCGCTCCGATAAACCATTTGTTCACATTGATTTAGGCGCAATTCCGGAAACTCTATTCGAGAGTGAGCTTTTTGGCTATGAAAAAGGTGCTTTTACCGATGCCAAAAAAGAAAAACAGGGACGGTTTGAAATTGCGTCGGGCGGCACTTTATTTTTGGACGAAATCGGTAATCTCACACCCGCCATGCAGGTAAAATTGCTTACGGCTATCGAAAAACAGCAAATTGTGCGGCTCGGCAATACCACGCCCATACACATAAATGTACGCTTGCTTTGTGCTACCAATGCCGATATTCACGCCATGGTGGAGCGTGGCGATTTTCGACAAGATTTGCTGTATCGCATCAACACCATAGAACTGCACATCCCGCCGCTGCGTGAGCGTGGAAAAGATATTGAACTGCTTGCTCATCACTTTTTGAATCGCTTCGCGAAAAAATACAAAAAAGACATTAAAAGCATTTCTGCTTCGGCATTGCGAAAACTAAACGCGTACAATTGGCCGGGCAACGTGCGCGAATTGCAACACGCTATGGAACGAGCCGTGATATTGGCGTCGGGATACACGCTTTCGGGTGATGATTTTATACTGAAACCGGCATCATCCAGAAAAGTAAAACCCGAAAACCTGAACCTGGAGGAAATGGAGCAATCAGCCATCGAAAAAGCGCTTGAACAGGCGGACGGAAATATGAACCAGGCAGCAGAGCTGTTGGGAATTTCAAGATTTACCTTGTATCGGAAAATTGAAAAATATAAGTAGGTATGAAATTTCAAACCAAGCATATTTTTTTCTTAAAAATAATTGCCATCGTGCTGTTATCGTTGGCGGGAGCGTGGGTTTTCTTAAAGGGATTGGTATTCTCCGCCGCTTTGATATTGGTTGGAATCATATCCCTCGCGATTTCGATGTATTTAGACCGTAAAAAACTTATCGGGCGAATCGGGCAACTTATTGCCGGCATTCGCCATTCCGATTTTTCGACTCATTTTGTCAAAACTGCTTCAAACGATGAACTTAGCCGTCTTTCGCAGGAAATGGACGAGGCGCTGGATATTTTTCGCTCCCGCGCACACGATGCCATGATGGATGAAGCCGAATCGCAAGCGTGGCAGAAACTAATCAGTGTGCTTACTCACGAAATAATGAACAGCATTACGCCGATTATTTCTCTTTCCGAAACACTTAGTGAACGTGAGATTTCTGACGATACTGACTCTGAGGCGTATAGTGTCATGAAGCAAGCGATGGAAACTATCCACCGGCGTAGCAAAGGATTGCTTTCGTTTGTGGAAAATTACCGCAAACTCACGCGGTTACCGCAACCCACCGTTCAGCCTATTCACGTGCAATCCATGCTTAAATCTATGCAGCAATTGGTAGCTCCCGGTGGCATTGAGTTTACCTATTCTGTTTATCCCGATCAGCTTATTTTAAAGGCTGACAAGGGTATGACGGATCAATTGTTGCTCAATTTGTTAAAAAATGCTCATGAAGCCTGTGTTACACAATCTCAATCCAAGATAGGCATAAAAGCAGAAAAGGTAGGCGACGAAATCCATATTTCGGTTTCGGATAATGGACATGGCATCTCACCCGAAGCCATCGAAAAAATCTTCATACCATTTTATTCTACAAAGCCTACCGGCTCCGGCATAGGATTGAGCATTTGCCGGCAAATAATGTTACGTCACAAAGGGAAAATAGTGGTTAAATCGGATGAAAGTGGGAGTAAGTTTACAATGGTTTTTCCGGAGTAATAACCTGTAAACATCAACAGCAACCTATATTTCGCACGTTTTTTAATTTTATGCGAAACCTATAACCATGTGAAAAACATATCTTTACGGTTTGTTTACGATAAAAACAAAAATCAGAATTGACTTTTGCTTTTGTGGGGAGTCTAACGAATAGCCCAAAAAACCAAAAACCTGCTGAAAGAGGTAGTCAGGACTGGATTAATGATACTTACTTGGCGACTCACCAAATTGCTTCTTAAAACTTGCAGAAAAATGCGATAGCGTAGTGAATCCTGTCATATCGGCAATCTCTGAAATATTAAACTTCCCCTCCTTTATCAGTTCAGCTGCACGATTTAATTTGTATATTCTAAAAAAAGCTGCAGGGTTCTCGCCGGTTAATCCCTTTACCTTATAATAAAATTTGGAACGCGAAATCTTCATCCTTTCTGTCATTTGCAAAATGTCTAGTTCTGAATTAGATAATTCAGTTTCCATCAGATGATAGAGTTCAGACATGAATACGTTATCATGATGTGAAAGAACATTTTTATCAATTTTATCTGCCTTTGTTGTAGCTGAGAGTAATAACTGTACTTTTTCACGATTTATCAATTGTGAATTGACGAGCGCCAGTAGATACGAAGGCTCAAATGGTTTTGTAATGTATGCATCTGCACCTGTGTCCAATCCCTTTATTTTGTCTTCCAGTGCTGTTTTTGCAGTAACTAACACTACAGGGATGTGGCTGAGTTGTATGTTGTTCTTGATATCCCGACAAAAGCTGTATCCATCCTTGTCAGGCATTACAACATCGCTTAAGACCAGATCCGGCGCTTCTTCTAACATTTGCTGATATGCCTTGTCGGCATCAAAATGGCGGATTACATTATAATGTGGTGAGAGAATAGCGTGAAGGTAATTAGAAAGTTCGGGATCGTCTTCAACCACGAACACCGTCTTTTGATCATGTTGGTTCATCGAGTTTTCTACCATAAATGAATCGCCTAGTTCCAGTTGGTACTGCTTTGACTCGGTTTCCGTTCCTTGAATGCGTTCACTTTTGGCGTAACATCCTTCGTTTACGGGAAGCAGCAGTGTGAATATCGCACCTTGACCTTCTCTTTTATTTTCAGCTTTTAAATAACCATGATGTAGTTCAGCCAAGCTGCGAGCATGATACAATCCGATGCCGGTACTATAATAATTGCTGTTATCATTATTGTCTGCCTTAAAAGAACGTTCGAATATCTTCTCTTCATTTCCTTCCGGAATTCCCTTCCCATTGTCATTAACTGTCAGTTTTGCAAAAAGTGTTGCCTGATTATCCGAACTCAAATTGAACAACAATTCTGCTTCCCGACGGCTAATTATATCAAAATCAATGGCAATTAGCCCGCCTGCAGGTGTGAATTTTATTGCATTGGAAAGCAGATTCCCCAAAATTTTGTCCATTTTATCCTCATCAACCCACATTTCATAACGGTCTTCCAGTCCTTGAACACGCAATTCAACACCTTTGCTTTGTGTGTTGACACGAAACACATCTATGATGTGAGATAACAGCTCAGTCACATCTCTCAATTTCACTTTAAGCTTTAATGTATCATTCTCAAGCATATGGAAGTCCATCATCTGATTAACTAACTGTAACATACGTGTTACACTGCGTTTTACAATGCCAAGTAATGCCTTCTCGTTTTGAGGAATTTCCGTACTTTCGTAGAGTTGAGATATGGGTCCTGCAATCATGGTGAGAGGGGTACGAAACTCGTGAGATACATTCGTAAAGAAACGCATATTCATTTGGTTGGTTCGCTGCTCATGTTCTTTTTCCCTTTCAGCCAGAAAAGCCGCTTCTTTTTCTTTACGGATCCTCCACAAACCGCGGAAAATAATAATAATCACCGAACAAGCTATGAGGATATAGAGAGCCCATGCCCACCATGTAAGCCAGGGAGCAGGTTCAACAATAATACGTATAGTTTCCTGTGCCTCTGCAATACTCTGATCGTCATCGGCAATCCGAATTGAAAAGTTGTACTTACCGGCAGGTAAATTAGCATAGTAGGCTTCCCGGTTGTTATTTGCATCAACCCAATATTTATCAAATCCCTCAAGTTTATAGTAATAGTTTACTCTTTTGAACTTGCTGTAATCTAATGCGGCATAAGAGATGCTAAATCCGTTCTGGTAATGTCGGAGTCGAATGTCCGGTTTAAAGGAAAGATGTTTTGCAATGTTGGCGTCATTATCTTGCGGTCTTATCAAAACATTATGTACCTTTAAATTTTCAAACATCAAGGGAATTTTTCGTTTTTCAGGTAAGTCAATTGGATCAAAGAAAGTTAGGCCGTGAGTTCCGCCAAATACTAATGTTCCGTTTGAAAGAATACAGGATGATCTTTCTATAAACTGGTTACCTCCTATACCTGAGGAGGCGAAGTAGTTTGTGAAGCTTTTAGTGTCTCTGTTGTAGCGACCCAACCCATATTCAGTCCCCACCCACAGGTTCCCGTGTACATCCTCTTCAATTGAAACGATATCCATACAAGGGGCGCCGGGGACAGGCTCAAGATGATCTCTGTCTGGGTAGTAACGAAGAACTCCGTTGGTTTTGGTGCCAATCCAAATCTCACCACGACTATCTTCGAAAAGCACATTTGTAATAAGTACCGAACGTGGAATACTCTGTTTCCATTCGTTTTCTTCAAAATCAATGGTTTCAACTTTGCGACTTTTGGGCTCTATCATTTTGGGCCTATGATAAAAGGGTGATGCCATGATCTTGCCATTTCGCAATTTGATAAAACCTGAAACAAAATTGAAGAATGGCTGAAATACCTCTAAAGGTTCGAATACTGTTTCCCCCTTTTTAAGTGAATAGACATACTCTGAAGTAGTACTTACCCAAATGGTGCCATCATCGTCTTGTGTGAACACATGCGGACCTTGAATCTGAAATGACTTCAGTAAAGTCAGTCTACTCCCATCAAGTTTGCATTGTCCCGCCCAATTAGACTCCCATGAGGCTACCCAAATATGACCCTCATTGTCTAAAAACATCGAGCTTATCACAGTTTCGCCTTTTTTGTCTGA
>DCEG01000108.1:18255-64980 GCA_002316835.1 Bacteroidales bacterium UBA1035
CTGTTTCGAGTAGAAAATCCCTGATCTTCGGTCCCTAACCAAAGATTGCTTTGAGAGTCAACAAAAAGAGTAGTGATTTGGTCATCAGTTCCTGAAAATGGAAATCCGCTCTCGTTCTGATGAAAAAGAGTTTGCTCACCCCGATTATAGACAAACAACCCGTGATTATCAGTTGCGATCACCAGAGTACCGGGATTGATAGAGTATATTCTTCTAACAGAGCTCAATTTAAACAATGGGTGTTCAGTAATACATTGTGGCGTATGGACAAAACGACGTGTACGAGTATCAAAAATAGCGACTTTCCCATCCCCTGAAATCCACAGTTCATTATTTCTCCATAGGTACGAAGTCTGTACACTAAAGTCCGTTACTATTGAATCCTCCAATTCTAAAGTTTTTGAATTGTATCTATTAATAGTCCTGTCATTGACAGACCATAGATCATTGCTGGCATCTGCATAAAAATTCATAGAAAGATAAGGAGCATCGTATTGTTTAAACTCATCGAAACTGTCAGTGCCGGGATTGTAAATGGCTAACGAGAAATAAAAGTTAAGGAGGATTTGTCCATCCCGGGTTTCTATTAGTTGTTGTCCATTTTGGTTGCTTTGTTTAATGGGTATGCGGTGGAAATTATCTTTTTCAGTATAACGGCATACACCATTGACTGTAGCTATCCACAGACGATTTTTTGAGTCGAGTAAGATGTCTGTAATTTGGTTGTCAGGTAAATCCAGTGAATCATCAGTGCTGAAATATTGATGAAACTCATTTCCGTCATATTTATTTAGTCCTCTGAAAGTACCTATCCATATATGCCCATGCCCATCCTCAGCAAAAGCAGTAATCTTTTGACTGGAGATATCACTCGCAATAATTGGACTTTCAATATTCGATAATTCATTAAAGTTTTTTTTATTATTGCAAGCAACAAGGAGCATTAATAGTAAGGTAATGATAAGATTACGCATAATGGTTATTAAAAGTTGTAAATTAAACTAAGTAGGTATGATCCAATAGATTGGTCAAAAATATACAATTTTGGGCTCTTTTCCAAAGACAAAAAGCTTTATTTTTTATTCCTGAGACAAGTAAATGTTAATGGATACTAAATAAACGCATTTTTACACAAATTTGATATTTTTTGGACAAAAGCGAAAGTCTATTTTGACAAATAAGAAACTCTTTTAAACATATCAAAAAGAGTCTTCACATAAAGAACTCTAATTTTGCACATACACAAACAGTCATGTTTTAGTATGTGGATATATCTTGTATCAATTATTGTTTTCATCTTATCGTCTTTCCTATCATGCGTTAACAAGACTTCTGTTGGAGATGTGAATGAGACACAATGTGAAATCATAACATCGGAAAACTCAACAGTAGTAAATACAGAATCAGGAGAAGTAGCCGGGTATATCGAAAAAGGAGTTTATATATACAAAGGAATTCCATACGCCCAGGCAGAACGATTCATGCCACCTGTAGCAGTTAACAAGTGGGAGGGAATTCGAAGCAGTCGCTCATACGGTCCTACCTGCCCTCAGGCTAAACGTGCAGGTTGGTTTAATGATGAACAAGCTTTTGTGTTCAATTGGGACGATGGGTATTCTGATGAGAATTGTATGCGAATAAATATTTGGACGCCGTCCATTAACGACAACAAGAAACGTCCCGTGATGGTTTGGCTGCATGGTGGAGGGTACTCTGCCGGATCGGGGCAGGAACTCCCGTCTTATGATGGAACTAATCTTGCCGGTAACGGAGACGTCGTCGTAGTTACCTTGAACCATCGACTCAATGTGCTCGGTTTTCTTGATCTGTCAGCATATGGTGAAAAATTTAAAGAATCAGGGAATGTAGGGCTACTCGATATTGTAGCTGCACTTGAGTGGGTAAGCAGGAATATTTCATATTTTGGAGGTGATGCTTCAAACGTCACCATTTTCGGACAATCAGGCGGTGGGGGTAAAGTGTCCACTTTACTTGCCACACCATCAGCGAAAGGATTATTTCATAAGGCTATTATACAAAGTGGAGCCATGCTGCGCACAATGGAGGCCAGGTGGTCACGCAGAATTGGTACGGCAATAATGAGAGAATTAGGGTTAAATTCATCGGAAATTGATGTATTGCAGCAACTACCTTATGAGCAGTTATTGGCCGCTGGTGACAGGGCTGTAGCAGAGGTGAGACGAGAAGCTGAGAAAGAAGGTTACTCTGCTTTTATATTTGGATGGGCACCAACTGTTGATGATAATGTATTGCCGTCACAACCGTTCAACTCCCAAGCACCCGATCAGAGTAAGGATATTCCTGTTTTGTTGGGTTCTAATCTCCATGAGTTTTGTAAGAGCACATATGTGCCATCTCTGCGTAATGTCACACGTAAACAGGCTGTTGAGCATATAAGAAAGAAATATGGTGAGCGTGTTGATGAATTTCTCCAAGCATTTGGTAAGGCCTATCCAAACTATAAAGAGCAGGACTTGATTGATATTGATTTTCTTTTTCGACCAAATACTGTACAACTGGCAGATATCAAATCTGCTCAAGGTGGTGCACCGGTTTACATGTATATTTTTACCTGGGAATCTCCGGTGTTGAACGGTAGACTTCGCTCTTTCCACTGTATGGAACTGCCATTCATATTTGATAATGTGCAAAAGGCTCGACACCTGACAGGTGGAGGAGCAGAAGCACAGTTATTGGCTAAGCGGATGAGTAGAGCCTGGCTCAGTTTCGCTCATACAGGCAATCCAAATACCGAAGAATTACCCGATTGGAAACACTATACACCGGAAGAAGGGGCAACAATGTTTTTTGATAATTCCTGTGAAGTAAAATATAACCATGATAAGGAACTATTGGACATTGTCCGGTTATTTCCTCAAAATGGCTTTTAAATAAAAGAGCAATCATGCAATTAACTATCTAATAAACAGAGTAAAATGAAGAATGAAGATTTATTAAAGAGACTAATGATGTCGATGCTCTCCTTGATGATTTCCGCGCCTTTATTATTGGCACAAGGATCAGTACAAGTGAGAGGTAAGGTTGTGGACAACCAAAGTGAACCAATAATTGGTGCGAGTGTGCTTGAGAAAGGTACAAATAATGGTGTGATTACCGATATTGACGGTAATTATCAATTATCCGTTCAACAAGGGGCTACTTTGATTTTTTCTTATATTGGTTACGTTTCTCAAGAACACGTTGTAAGTAGTGCAACGTTGAATATTGTTATGGAAGAAGATGTACAGGCTTTGGATGAAGTGGTGGTTATAGGTTATGGTGTGCAGAGGAAGAGTTCACTAACCGGCGCTGTTTCTTCAGTGAAATCCGAGGATATGGAAGCCCGTACAATTACCCGCCCCGAGCAAGCCTTACAAGGTAAAACGGCCGGAGTGCAAGTGCTTAGTGCTTCTGCAAGACCTGGAGCATCGCCACAGGTGAGAATTCGTGGTATTAGCTCCAATGGTCCAAGCGATCCATTGTATGTAGTAGATGGGCGGATAGCTGCAAATATTGGCGGTATCGATCCAAATGACATTGAATCAATGGAAGTACTTAAAGATGGTGCTTCTGCGGCTATCTATGGTGCTGCGGCCGGTAATGGTGTTGTTCTGATTACTACAAAAAAAGGTAAAGGTAATGGAAAAATAACCTATAATTTTCAGAATACATCACAGAGTTTGGGAAAAATACCTGAAGTAATGAATGCCATGCAGTACAAGGACTATTTCATTGAGGCCGGTAAGATTGCAGAAGGTGCATTCGATATTAATTGGGATGGTAAAACTGATACCGACTGGACTGATGTTGCATTTGAAAAAAGCTCCATGATACGTCACGGCGTTACTTTTCAGGGTGGTAGCGACAAGGGGGCTTTCTACTTGTCTTTGTCAGACCTGAAGAATAATGGTATGGTGGTTGGCGATGCAGATACGTACAAGCGGCTGACCGGTATGATAAATGCCAGCTGGAAGATAAAACCATGGCTTGAGATTGGTTCAAATAACCAGATAGAACACTATAAAGCTGAGTCTGTAGCTGAAGGCTCTGAGTATGGCAGTTTACTTTTGTCAGTTTTACAGCTGGATCCGTTGACAAAACCGCTATATCCTATTGACAACCTACCCAGGCACATGTCAAATATTTATACTTTGCATCCCAATATGTTAGGTGATGGTCAGGGCAATCTTTATGGCGTTTCTGCATTCACCGGCAATGCAGAGGCTATCAATCCGTTTGTTATGCGAGATCGTTCATTCACTAAGAGTAGAGGTTATAATATAAACGGTACTACTTATTTTAACTTTATGCCTATTAATCCTTTAACAATCACCTCTCGTTTGGGCTATCGTCTTTCTTCCTCGTCCTCGTATGGCGTTAGTCATGACTATTACTATCATGGTACTGCTAAACAAGACTATATCCAGGTAAATGCCTCTGACAATAGCCCGACGTACTGGCAATGGGAAAACTTTATGAATTACAACCATGCGTTTGGTAAGAACTTGACGACCCTGATGCTTGGTACATCATACAGCGAAAGCCGCAGTTTCGGAGTAAGTGGTAATAAAAGAGGAGATGATCAGAACATTGGCTTCTTACAAGATGATCCGCTATTTTGGTACTTTGCTTATGCCAATTCAGATGCTGCAAAGGATGTTTCGGGAGGTGAAGAGAATTATATTCGTAAATTGGCTTATTTCGGACGTTTAAACTATGATTATGAAGGGAAGTACTTAGCTCAGGTTTCACTTAGAGCAGATGCTGCCGACCTTTCAGTATTGCCCAAAAACATGCGTTGGGGTTATTTTCCCGCAGCTTCTTTGGGTTGGGTTATTTCTCAGGAAAAGTTTATGCAAGGCACACAGAATTGGATGTCACATTTAAAACTTCGTGCCAGTTGGGGACAGAACGGATCTACAGCATCTCTTGGCGGATATCTATGGAATGTTTCAGTTGTCCCGAGTGGTCATTTGGCTGTGGGTGAAAACGATAATTTTCATTATGTGAATGGTTACGCACCGTCTGCTACTGGAAATGATTATCTGAAATGGGAAACATCTGAACAGACTAACATTGGGGTTGATGCTCGCTTCTTCAATAATCGCCTGACATTATCTGCAGATTATTTCAACAAGGAAACTAAAGACTTAATTGTGTCGGGAATTAAAGCATCCACCGTTGTAGGTAACACTTTTTCTCCTGTAAACGCCGGTAACATTACCAACAAAGGGTTTGAATTGGAAGTTGGTTGGCAAGAACGAATTGGCGACTTTTCATACGGTATCAGAGGTAACATTGCAACATTAAAGAACAAAGTTACCTATATTCACGAGTCTCTGGCTGCCATTGATGGTGCAACCTTGGTGACATATGGTGCAATCACTCGCTTCGAGGTAGGCAAGCCAGCCTGGTATTTTTATGGATATAAATTCGAAGGTGTTGATAAAGAAACAGGAGAGCCCCTTTTCAAGGATATAGACGGCGACAATATTATCACTGATAATGATAAGACTGAAATTGGAAAAGGAATAGCAGATTTAACATATGGTGTTACCTTGACTGCTGGTTGGAAGAATTTCGATTTTATCATGTTTGGCACCGGCTCTTATGGCAATGATATTTATATCGGTCTAAACAGGGTCGACTATAACCTGAATCAACTGACGTATTTTACTGAGAATCGTTGGACCACAAATAATCCCAACGGCACTACTCCCAGAGCCTATGCGACTGATTATACAAAGTTTATGATCTCGTCGGGTTCAGTTTTCGATGGTTCTTACTTTAAGATTAAACAAATTCAGCTAGGATATTCTGTCCCGAAAGATTTACTGAAAAAAGTTGCTGTCGAGAATTTACGCTTGTATGGTTCATTGGAAGATTATTTTACTTTTACGGATTATCCCGGTTTTGACCCCGAGGTGACAGGTGTAGGAAATGGGTTGGGAGTAGATAAAGGAAGCTATCCTAACTCAAAGAAAGTGGTTTTGGGTTTAACTGTTACATTCTAATTATTTTTTCTATAAATAAGCAAACAACATGAAAAATAAATATTTATCTTTAATAATTGGAGGTTTACTCACATTGAGTCTAACTTCTTGCGAAGACAAACTTGATATAGCTCAGAAAGGTGTTCTTGACTACTCTTTCTATTACCAAACAGATGAGCAAGCTGAGGCAGCATCTAACGCACTTTATATTCAGCTAAAAGGGACTTATTATAATTATACAATGTTAAAGAATGCTCTCTCTGATGATGTGTGGGCCGGTGGTGGTGGTCGAAATGATAATGCTGAACTGGAAGGCTGTAACGAGTTTTCATTCGGCTCAGATCAGAGTTTTATCCGCGGTGTATGGGAAAGTTATTATAGTTTAATATATAAAGCCAATGTAATTCTAGGTCATATTGAACCGGATTCAGATATAAAGAAAATGGCTCATGCCGAAGCAAAATTCTTCCGTGCTTTCGCCTATTTTGACTTAATTTCAATGTGGGGTGAAGTGCCGTTGGTGGATCGTGAATTAAATCCGGATGAGTATCAGATGTCTAAGTCATCAAAAGAAGAACTCTGGGCTTTAGTTGAAAAGGACTTGACTGAGTCCATTAATTCAGGATATCTGCAAGAAAAAGAAGATGTTAACGATAACACGACTTGGCGTATCACCAAACAGGTGGCTCAGACAGTGCTGGGTAAGGCATATTTATGGCAAGAGAAATATGCAGATGCAGCCAGTGTATTTAACGAGGTACGAAAAAGTGGAAAATACGCCCTTTATAAAGGAAATTATGAAGACCTTCTTACATATAAAGCTGAAAGATCCACTGAAAGCATGTTAGAGAGCAACCGCATTCTTGACACAAGTAATCCTTTTGATGAGTTCGGCTTCTACAATGTGATGAACCACTGGCGCATGGATAATTTAGAGGCAACATCTCCGAAATTTAATGATTATAAAGATACAGGATGGGGATTTATGGTACCTCAAAAGAATTTATACGACGCATTTGTCGCAGAAGAAGGTGTTAATGGATATCGTCTGAATCATACATTGAAAACTTATGCTCAGATGAACGATTTAGGAGTAAAGTTACAAAAGGGAAAGACTATTATAAATGAAGGTGTTTTCATGTGGAAGCGTCGCTTTACATCTGCAGAAGCACCTATTACATTCTGGTGTTCGTTCAATAACTACCGCTGGATGCGCTACGCAGAAGTTCTATTACTCGCTGCTGAGGCAAATTTGATGGCAGGAAATCAATCAGAAGCTGATGCTTGCCTGAACGAGGTTCGTACTCGCGCCAGATTACCGTTTAAGACTGCCAATCTGGATGCTGTTAAGTTAGAGAAACGATTAGAACTGTGTAGTGAGTATACAAGATATCAGGATATTATACGTTGGAAAGATGCTGAAGCTTTGTTGAAAAATCAAGGTTCAGTGACGCCTCTACTAACAAACAAAGCTACATCGTTAAGTGAACCGGACAATGTGGTGGTTGAATACAGACAATACAATACAGATCCGAATCGTTATGGTTTCAAATCCAGACACAACCTTTTGCCTATTCCTGCTACTGAGATGCGACTGAATCCTAATATGGTTCAGAATGAAGGCTGGTAATGAACAAAGTTAAAATGAAAAATATTCTTACTACATGAAAAAAAATTGTTTTATTATTTGTCTGGCTATGCTATTTAGCCAGGCAAATACCATTGCACAACAGATCACACTTAATAAAAACAATATCGATGAGATTGTTAAAGTAATGACTTTGGAGGAAAAAGTCCGAATGGTTATTGGGCGTGGTATGTCTATGGGTAGTGATGCTAAATTTCCTGGAACCGCGGGACGTACATATGACATTCCCCGGCTTGGTATTCCGTCGGTTTATTTTGCCGATGGACCTCATCGTTTAGCAATGAGTGTTCGGCGCGAGTTCGATAGCCAGTTCTATTATACTACGGAATTTCCTTCAGGCACAACAGTTGCCGCCACTTTTAATCCTGATGCAGCATTTAAGGTAGGCGAGACTCTTGGTGCCGAAGTAAAAGATTACGGGATGGATGTACTGTTAGCTCCCGGTGTGAATCTGATGAGGAATGTTCTCAATGGACGCAATCACGAATACTATTCCGAAGATCCCTTATTAACCGGTAAAATTGCAGCCGGCTTCATTAATGGAGTTCAAAGTAAAGGTGTAGGCACTAGCATAAAGCACTTTGCTGTAAATAGTCAGGAGACCAACCGCAATAACAATGACTCCCGGCT
Organism: Bacteroidales bacterium UBA1035; assembly: GCA_002316835.1. GTDB lineage: Bacteria > Bacteroidota > Bacteroidia > Bacteroidales > Dysgonomonadaceae > Petrimonas. The sequence continues at coordinate 26,548 of DCEG01000108.1, forward strand.
TGACCAACGAACATTGAGGGAACTGTATCTTAAAGGTTTTGAAATTGCAGTTAAAGAATCGCAACCGTGGACCGTCATGACAGCTTATAATAAGGTCAATGGAAAGTATACGAGTGAGGATAAAGGATTGACAACTGATATTCTGAGAAATGAATGGGGTTTCAAAGGGATGGTAATATCAGACTGGAATGCCGGACAAGATGCAGTTGCCTCTATGAATGCCGGAAATGATATGTTACAGCCGGGACAAGACCGTCAATTCCAAGCAATATATGATGCTGTTAAGAATGGAGTTTTGGACGAGAAGATTTTAGATAGGAATGTGAGTCGTGTACTTGAACTGGTAGTTAAATGTCATAGTTTCAATAACTATAACTATCCCAACGAAACAGACTTAAAAGCTCATGCTGCTATTTCCAGACAAGTTGGTTCAGAAGGGATTGTGTTGCTGGCTAACAATGGCATTCTTCCTATTGATAAAGAAATAAATCAGATTGCACTCTATGGCACAACATCTTACGATATGGTGCCTGCTGGAATGGGTTTCGGCAGTACCGGTTTCGGGCGATATACTGTTTCCATGGTTGAAGGTCTCCGCAAGGCCTCCTATACAGTAGATAAAAATTTAATTCAGCAGTATCAGAGACATCTGCAAGAAGAACAAAAAAGATTATTTCCTAACGGTCGTCCTCCTTTTTCTTTTACTCCGCCACCACGGGCAGATGAATTCCTCCCCACTGCTGAAGAAATAGCGGCACAAGTCAAATTAAATGACTTGGCGATTCTTACAATCGGACGTACCAGCGGTGAAGCAAAAGATCGACATTCTAATGAATTTTATCTTACTGAAAATGAGAATGCACTTCTAAAACAGGTGTCTGATGCTTATCGTGCTGGCGGTAAAAAAGTGGTTGTGATTCTCAACGTCTGCAGTCCTATTGAAACAGCATCATGGAAATCAATGGCAGATGCAATCATATGTGCCTTTCAGCCGGGTCAGGAAGTTGGTCACTGTGTTACTGATGTGTTGAAAGGAAAGGTCAATCCATCAGGTAAACTTCCGGTTACGTTTGCTTTGAAATACGGAAATGCTCCTTCAGACAGCAATTTCCCTTTTGATTATGAGTTCAAAATGCCTTCATTTATGATGGGTAGCGGTATGAATGTACAACGTGATCGGGAGGAAGTAAAACCGAAAGAACCGGAACGCAATGTGGATTTCACTAATTATGAGGAAGGTATTTACGTTGGTTACCGTTATTTTGATACGTTCAACAAAGCAGTTTCGTATCCGTTTGGCTTTGGACTCTCGTATACTACATTTGATTATGAAATAATTAGTTCATCTGTACGGAATGAGAACTGCGAAGTAAAAGTGAAAGTTACTAACAGCGGACAAGCAGCCGGTAAAGAAGCAGTTCAGCTCTATATAAAAGCACCTGGGAAAGACCTGAATAAACCATCAAAGGAACTTAAAGCACTGGCTAAAACCAAAGAATTAAAACCTGGTGAAAGTGAAGTTGTGACGTTAACGTGGAACCTGATGGATATGTCATCGTTCAATGTAAAAACAAGCTCGTGGGTATTGGAAAAAGGGACATACCAATGGTTGGTGTCTGCCTCATCAACTGATGTGAGGTGTTCAGTGAATCAGGAAGTTGACCGGGTAAAGACGATTAAGGTACATGATGTTATGGCTCCTGAAGCAGTAATCAAAACAATTCGATAATCCAGGATAGTTTACATCTCTTTAACTTAGTTTAAATATATTTTTGTAACTGATAGAGCACAAGGTTTTTCTAATATAATTTCTGTTGATGCATGTATATATTCTGTAAGGAAGCACTAAATTTGTGGATTGCTATTGAAGTATTTACTCCGATAATTTATCTACATGATCTTAGCTAACTTATGCCGGAAATCCAACGAATCTCATAAACAGTAAGTAACTTTCCGGAAACTACAACAGATAATTAATAAAAATTAAAACAGACAGTAAGTGACACGCACGTAATTATTGACTCTTTTTATTGATACTCTTAATGGTGTCTTGTAACGGTTCTACATATAACAGCCATGTCTTGACAATAGAAGAGATGTTATTGCCTGAAACATAATATTATTTTAGAAACTGAAATATTTAACAACATATAATTTTTTAAAAATATTTGAATATGAAACGAATAACTATTTTGGCAGCAATGTTTATAATCGCTGCATCATCATTTGCACAGCAAGCTCTTTGGGGTGGACAAGCTATTGTTTCACCTGAAATTCATGAAAACAACACAGTGACCTTTCGATTGAGAGCACCGAAAGCTGTAAAAGTTGCAGTAACCGGAGACTTTTTGCCACCTCAGCCAACTGAAACCCCATTTGGAAAGTATGATTTGCCCGGCACGGCTGAATTGAAAGAAGGGGAAGGTGGAGTTTGGGAATACACAACTCCTGCCCCGTTGGCTTCTGAACTTTACAGTTATACATTCATTGTTGATGGTTTACGCATTAATGATCCTGCAAATGTGGCCATGATTCGTGATGTTGCATCGGTAACGAATGTGTTTATCATACCCGGAAATCCGGGTGATCTGTACAGCATTAAAGATGTTAAACACGGTAGTGTTGTACGGAGGTGGTATGACAGTCCGACATTAAAGGAACAGCGTCGTATAACTATTTATACTCCTCCGGGATACGAAAGTAATAATCAAACTTATCCAGTGTTTTACCTCCTTCACGGTTCGGGGGGCGATGAAGAAGCCTGGATTGCTTTGGGCCGTACTGCTCAGATAATGGATAATTTGATCGCCCAGGGAAAAGTTAAACCCATGATTGTTGTTATGCCAAACGGGCATACGCAAAATACAGCCGCGCCAAGTGAGTCTAATCGCAATTATTTGCCGGCCATGGGTGGCGGCCCACGTCAGGCTGTAGCCAGCATGGAAGATAGCTTTGGTGACGTTATGAAATTCGTTGAAAGTAATTATCGTGTAAAGAAGGACAAAGCTAACCGTGCTATCGCGGGTTTATCTATGGGAGGGATGCATTCTGCTGCTATCTCGGCCCAGTATCCAAATACTTTTAATTACGTAGGTGTATTCTCTGCTCCTCCTATTGCAACTATGATGGCTCGTAACAACGACGATGTAGCCAAAAATACAGAGGATTTCGTGAAAAAATTACAAGTACAGCAAAGGAATGGATTCAATCTGTATTGGATTGCTTGCGGTGATACAGACTTTTTGTACCAAAGTGTTATCGATAGTATGAAAAAGATGGACGAAATTGGATTCAAATATACCTACAGTGAGAGTGCTGAAGGTCATATCTGGAAGAATTGGCGGATATATTTGTCGGAGTTTGCACCAATGTTATTCAAATAAGAAAGTCATGAAGAAAATCATTTTTTTATCAATTGCCATATTCTTATGCTCAACTTTAGTAACGGCACAAGAACTTGCTAATTTCGTGAATAATAAACCTGTAATTTCACCCGAAATATCAGGCAACGAGGTAATCTTTCGGATAAAGGTTCCAAAAGCCAGAGACGTGAAGTTATATGGCTCCTGGATGGCAAATTATACCGACAGGCAGGATCTGATCGAAAAAGAAAATGGTATATGGGAAGTAATCTTGCCAACACCTGATCCCGAGATTTATACTTATCATTTCATTGTAGATGGAGTAGCGATGAGCGATGCAAATAATATATTGATGCAGCGTGATGGGACTCGCTACCTTAGCATGTTGCTTGTAGACGGAACAAGATCAGCAAATTACAAAGAAGCTGAAAAAAGAGGCAACCTTACGAAAGTTTGGTATGATTCTCCAACATTAAAAATGAACCGAAGAATGTATGTATATACTCCGTACAATTATGAAAAAGGTAAACAGAAGTATCCTGTACTTTATTTACTTCACGGCGGCGGTGGCGATGAAGATGCTTGGTCGAATATGGGGCGTGCGTGCCAGATATTAGATAACCTGATAGAGCAAGGTAAAGCAAAGCCGATGATAGTGGTTATGCCCAATGGTAATCCGGGTCAGCAGGCGGCGAAGCCTTTAATGCTCGCAGAAAATACTTTTGATTACCGCGATCCCTCTACTGCCAATCTATATATACATAGCTTGGCAAAAGACATTGTTCCCTTTATTGAGAAAAATTACCGGGTTATACCCAAACCCGATTCCCGTGCAGTGTCGGGACTGTCAATGGGTGGTGGACACACGATGAATATTGCAAATAATTATCCGGGTATGTTTGGCTATATTGCTCCTATGAGTATGGGAATAAGAGAAGGACAAGATATAGATAATCAGTTGAAAGCCTTGAAAAAAGCGGGTTATAAACTGTATTGGCTGGCATGTGGCGATGCAGATTTCGCTTATCCGGGAGCAAAACTTCTTCATGAAGCTTTGGACAGGAATGGATTGACACACACTTTTCATGTTACAGGTGGTGGACACACTTGGTCAAATTGGCGGGATTATCTGAATACTTTGGCCCCCATGCTGTTTAAATAATTATTTAAAGTTATTATGAACCAAAAAAACATACTAATAACAATTTTAAATTTTACATTACTTTTTGTTTCGTGTGCAGAAAAGGTGCCTCAATTGGGTAAGACATCTGTAGATAAAGTTATAGAGGCTATGACTTTAGAAGAGAAAGTCAAATTGTTGATCGGTACCGGAATGGCGGGTTTTTCAGGCGAAACAACTGTTGTGGGTGAGACAAAACAACTTGTTCCCGGCGCTGCAGGCACAACCTATGCGATTCCCCGTTTAGATATACCCGCTACTGTACTGGCTGATGGGCCTGCCGGTTTGCGTATTACTCCTATTCGGGAAGGTGATGAGCAAACCTATTATTGTACTGCTTTTCCGGTAGCAACAACTTTAGCTGCCACCTGGAATACTGAACTGGTAGAGAGTGTAGGTAAGGCTATGGGGAATGAGGTTCTGGAATATGGTGCTGACATACTCCTCGCACCGGCTCTTAATATCCATCGTAATCCCCTTTGTGGGCGTAACTTCGAATACTATTCGGAAGACCCGGTAGTTTCCGGAAAGATGGCGGCTGCAATGACAAAAGGTATTCAATCAAATGGTGTTGGGGTTTCATTAAAACACTTTGCGGCCAATAATCAGGAAACCAATCGTATGGGTAATGATAGCCGAGTAACACCACGCGCTTTGCGTGAGATCTACCTGAAAGGTTTTGAGATTGCGGTAAAGGAATCCAATCCCTGGACTATCATGTCTTCTTATAATCGGATTAACGGTACGTATGCTCCTGAAAACTATGACTTATTAACGACAATTCTTCGTGATGAATGGGGTTATAAAGGAGTAGTAATGACTGACTGGTTTGGAGGAAGTGATGTTTCTGCAATGGTACGTGCCGGTAACGACTTGTTAATGCCCGGTTCTGCGAAACAGTATGATGAAATTGTTGCAGCCATAGAAAATGGCAGCCTGTCAATGGAGGATGTAGATCGTAACGTGAAGAATATATTGAATATGATTCTTGCAACTCCTCGTTTCAAAGGCTATGCTTACTCTAATAAACCGGACCTGAAAGCGAACGCTACTATAACCCGCCAATCGGCGGCGGAGGGTATGGTTTTACTGAAAAACAACAATACGCTTCCTTTGTCAGCTTCTGTAAAGAATGTAGCTGCATACGGTATTTCATCTTACGATTTTATCTCTGGTGGCACAGGGAGTGGTGATGTCAACGAAGCATATACCATCTCTTTAGTTGAGGGCTTAATAAATGCCGGATATCAATTGAATCCACAATTAAAGATTCAATACGAAGAATACATTGTTACAGAAAATGAAAAGAACAAACCTGACTCCGGCAATCCTCTTGCTGCATTTATGCCGAAGGTACGTCCGGCAGAATTTGTTCCGGTTTCATCACAGTTAGCCCGACAGGCAATAGAATCTGATGTAGCACTAATCACAATAGGACGGACTTCGGGCGAATTTGTTGATCGAATGATAGAAGGTGATTTTAATCTGACTGCTAATGAAAAGAAAATGATTGAAGTTATTTCCCGGACTTTTCGAGCCGCAGGCAAAAAAACAATAGTTATCCTGAACATTGGTGGCGTTATTGAAACTGCTTCCTGGAAAGATTTCCCCGATGCCATATTGATTGCTTGGCAAGCCGGACAGGAAGGTGGTAATACGGTTGCTGATGTGCTGAGCGGAAAAGTAGCCCCATCGGGCAAATTACCAATGACATTTCCGGTTCATTATATGGATGCTGCGTCTTCCGCCAACTTTCCATGGGATCCTTCCGTCGTAAAATCAGTCGGTGTCAATTTCCCCGGAGGCCAGCGTGATGGAAAAGAGTCTTTACGAAATGTTGATTATACAAATTACGAGGAAGATATTTTTGTCGGTTATCGTTATTTTGATACATTTCAAAAAACTGTTTCGTATCCTTTTGGTTATGGTTTGTCTTATACTTCTTTTGAGTACACTAATCCTTTAATTGAGGAAACAAAAGATGAATTCGTTGTAAGTATTGATATCTCGAACACCGGTAGTGTTTCAGGCAAAGAAGTTATTCAGTTGTATGTAGCTGCTCCACAGAATGCGGATTTGCCAAAGCCATCAAAAGAACTGAAAGCGTTCGGAAAGACAAAAGAACTGAAAGTAGGAGAAACTCAAACTCTGAGAATGAGCGTTGCAAAAGCAGATTTGGCTTCTTTCGATAATAATAAGAGTGGGTGGATCGTGGATTCTGGTAACTACACTATACTTTTAGGTACATCTTCACGTGAAATCAAAAAAACATTGGAACTGAATATTTCTGATCCGAACGTAGAGAAAACGAACAACGTGCTGCAGTTGCAATCTCCAATAAAGGTGTTGGAACCATAGCATTTAAATTGCTTGAGATTACTTGTGTCTTACCGCTTCCGCTGGAAAGACATTATAAAGTCACAAAGATTTAAGCCCCCATAAAACAATTGTTTTATGGGGGCTTTGTTTCTATAGTCTACTGATAAACTTGAAGAAATTAAGAATTAGCCAAGACACTTCAAAGGGAAAATGAAAAGATTGTTATTTTTTGTAAAACTCCCTATCTTTGTATGGAAATTGATATAGATTTAAAAAATTAATAGCTTCAGATACAATTTTTTTTCGAATAATTGACTTTGATTAACTTAAATGATAGTGAATCATCTCATTATGCTTCTAAAAGGATAAGTGAAGAGCATTTTGAAGAATTATTCTGCGAGTTTTATCCAAAGTTGCTTGCGTATGCAATATCAATTTTGAATGATAAACAAGCAGCTGAAGATATTGTCCAGGAGGTATTTCTTTATGTGTGGGAGAAAAAAGAGTACTTGCGTACAGACGCAGGCTTTTACTCATATATCTTTCAATCGACATACACAAAATGTGTGGATTACATAAGAAAAGATTCCCGATTAGACAAGCGGGAACAAGAATTACTTTTAAAATTTGCAGAGGAGTATCAATCTTATTTGGAAAATGATGCCCATCCTATTCAAGAGCTTTTCAGCCAGGATTTTAATAAAAAGCTGGAGGCCTTACTTGAGCAACTACCTGAATCCAGGAGAGAGGTATTCAAATTGATCTATATTGACGGTTTAAAAGCCAGAGAAGTCGCGTCCAAACTTGATATGCCTCTGCGTACGGTAGAAAGCCACATCTACTTAACTTTGAAGTTCCTGAGAACACAACTTTCACCTTCCGATTTTTTTATTTTAGCACTACTTTTTAGATTTTTCTGAAAAACTTTCGGTTTCTTCTCCGTATTTTTCGTTTTTCATTCGTTTAGTTTATGATGAGTGATAATTATTGCTATGGAATCAAATTATTCAATCCTTGTTAAATATCTATGTCAACCGCTTTCTACCGATGAAAGAGATGAGTTGTTAAAGTGGCGTGACTTGTCATCCGAAAATCAAAAGCTCTTTTCGGAAGCAAGCAAATTACGCCTTTTAAATGAGTACAAATATCAAAACACGGTTGCCGAAACCGCGTTGGCGTTGTCTCGCATTCAAAAGAAACTCCATCGAAACAAAGCGACATTAAAATTGCGAAACATCATAAAATATACTGCTGCGGCAGTTTTAATCGTTGGATTATCGTTGTTTGGTTGGAATAGATTATCTGCAGAAAAATTCACGACCATTGTAGTAGCACAGGGCGAAACGGTAAAAAAAGTTCTTTTGGATGATGGAACGTTCGTATGGTTAAACGAATCGTCGGAATTGCAGATACCCAAATCGTTTTCGGAAAACCGAAGGACAGTTTCGCTAAAAGGAAAAGCATTTTTTGATGTGAAGAAAAATCCTGAATCTCCATTCTTGGTTTCGTCGCCTTTCTTGGACATAAAAGTTACCGGGACATCTTTCGATATTTTTGTTGACGAAGATAAGAGACAAGTGGAAACTATTTTAGTTTCCGGTAAAATTATACTTCAAGATACAGATGGAAAAGATGTTTATGAAATGTCGCCAGGCGAAAAAGTATCATATGATTCTAATAATGATCAATACACAATTAAGACAGTTGATGCAAATACGCTCACTTCCTGGTATTTGGATCAGATTACTTTTGAAAATGCCACGCTGCGCGAAATAGTTAATAAACTCAGTTTAATTTACGATGTGAACATCAACCTTGAATCGAAAAAACTGGCAGAACGCCGTTATCGATATGTCATAAACAGAGAAGAGACCTTAAAAGAAGTACTCGATATACTCAGCTACTTAGCACCCATAAAGTATCGGATAGAAGGAAATGAAGTATTTATAGGAGAATGATAGATTTAAGATTAAATTAAAAACCAAATCAATTAAAAATCAAAGATGTATGAATGAACACTTGAAAAAACGGATGGGAGCGAATACATTCCTCGTCCCATCAGGATTATTAAAAACCTTAAAATTGTTTTTAATACTAATACTGTTTGTCTCACAAACTTTCGCAGGAAATGCTTCGGCACAATCTGTAAATGTGAAGCTCTTGTTAAACAAACCTACAGTTGCCGAAGTGGTTGAAAAGCTATCGGGACAAACCGGATACGAGTTTTCCTACGATGCCGAAATTCTTTCGCATCGTTTGCAAAAAAACGTATTGCTTGACGTGAAAAATGAGCGGATTGAAACTGTGCTTTCCCGCATTTTTACCGGTTCCGATGTTAGCTTCAGAGTAATGAACAACCGTGTTTTTCTGAAAAGCAATAAAACACCGGAAAGCGCTACTCAGGCAGAGTTAAGAACAGCACAACAACAAGGCAAAACCATTACAGGAACAATTATCGACGCCAACGGAGAGCCTGTAATTGGTGCAACAGTTGTAGTACAGGGAGATGCAGCAAGAGGAACTGTTACCGATATAGATGGGAACTATATTCTTTCCAACGTTCCCGAGAATGCCACGTTAGTTGTTTCCTACGTAGGAATGCAAACCCAAACAATTCCACTTTCCGGAAGAACATCTATTAACATAACTTTAACTGAGGATACTGAGTTATTGGATGAGGTGGTTGTTGTGGGGTATGGAACCATGAAAAGAGAGAACCTTACCGGAGCGGTTACACAAGTAAAGATGGAAGAGGTATTGGGCGACCGGCCTGTAAATAATGCCTGGGTAGCACTACAGGGTGCAATTCCTGGATTGACAATTTCCGGTGGCTCAACACCCGGGCAAGATAATAAAAATATAAATATTCGAGGTACACTTTCAATAAACGGAGGCTCGCCGTTAGTACTTATTGATAACGTGCCGGGTTCTTTAAATATGATTAACCCTGAGGATATTGAGTCGGTTTCCGTACTTAAGGATGCCGCTTCTTCCGCAATTTATGGTGCGCGTGCAGCTAATGGTGTGGTTTTAATTACAACGAAAAGGCCACGAAGCGGTTCGAGTTTTCAATTAAATTACAACAACAACTTTGGATTTTCAACCTCAATAAACAGACCTGAACAAGCACCTTTGACTGATTATTTCCAAGCATACAAAGATGCTGGTTTTAGTAATTCATACTGGTCTAATAGTCAAGATGTTACAAAATGGGCGCAATATGTACAAGATTATAAAAATAATCCATCAGCGTTTCAAACAATTGGTGATGGAATTTACGTTGAAGACGGTATTCCATATTTCTTACACGAAAAAGATTTGTTTCAGAATGTTTTGACCGATGGCTTTTATAACAGTCACAACGTTTCAGCTTCAGGAGGAACGGAAAAAGTTCGTTACAGAATGGCAGGTGGTCTAAGTTCAGAAGATGGCCCGCTGATTACCGACAAAGATTATTACAAAAGAACAAATATAAGCGCTTTTATATCAGCTGATATGACCAACTGGTTTACACAAGAGCTTGATATGCGTTATGCCCAAAGTCAAAAGACGATGCCTCAAGGAAGAGGCAACGACATTTACACGCTTCGTTTGATTAATTATTACCCTGAGGGTATTCTGCCGGGATCATTAACATTAAACGGAAAAGATCTACCGCTGTTTACGCCCAAGAATCTTTTACTTTATGGTAATACCAGCAAAACAGTTCGAAATAACCCACGCATTTTTTCAAAATCTATTTTTAAACCGATGAATGATTTAGAGCTTGTTTTCGAATATACGTTTGACAGAGATGATTTTAATTACTCGTATTATACCGATAAATGGGAACATACCACCATTCAACGTGCGGCAAGTGTTGCTCCGGCGAATGATGAATACACTCGTCAAAGGTATTATACAGATTATAATGCCATTAATGCTTATGCAACCTACTCCAAAAGTTTTGAAAATCATAATTTTAAAGTAATGGGAGGTTATAATCAGGAGTCAAGTTTCTATGAATTCATACAAAATAAGGTAAAAGATCAGGTGTCGTCCGTTATTCCCTCATTAGGAAACTCCACAGGAGAAATAACCAACGACGAAAGCTACTCGGAGTACACCATCCGAAGCGGTTTTTTCAGAGTCAACTATAACTATTTAGACAAATACCTGTTAGAAGTTAACGGAAGATACGACGGCTCTTCTAAATTCCCGACCTCAAAACGATTCGGATTCTTTCCATCCGTTTCAGCCGGATGGCAATTAGGGAAAGAAAATTTCATGAGTTTTTCAAACAAATGGCTCGATGAATTGAAATTGCGTGCATCGTGGGGAACAATCGGAAATCAGGCAATTAATCCTTATCAGTACACGCCTTCAATGGATATAAATAACTCAAATTCCATCTGGTTAATTGATGGAAAAAAAGTCACAACTATTGCATTGCCTGCACTTGTAAGCAGTACGTTTACATGGGAAACAGTTGAAACAATTGACCTTGGACTTGACTTTGCATTGTTGAATTACCGCTTGCGAGGCACTTTCGATTGGTACAAAAGAGATACCAAAGGAATGCTTACCAGAGCGGGGGCATTGGAACTACCTGCTGTAGTGGGTGCAGAAGCACCGGCACAAAACGGTGCCGATATGCAAACCAAAGGATGGGAATTTGGTATTTCGTGGAGAGACAATATCGGGAAAGTGGGTTATAATCTTGGATTTAACATATATGATCATCGTTCTTTTATTACTAAATTTGCTAATGAAGCCGGTTTATTTTACGACAGAAATGAAGCACAAGAAGCTAAACGATATCGTGAAGGTATGGAATTGGGTGAAATTTGGGGATATCAGGCAGATGGATATTATGAAGTTTCTGACTTTGCCGATCTTACATCATGGACACTTAAAGAAGGTGTCCCTTCAATACAAGGTGTAAATGTTCGTCCCGGAGACGTGAAATTCAAAAACTTAAGAGACGATGAGAACAGTACAAACCGCATTGATCAAGGAGATAATACATTTGATAATCCGGGCGACAGAAGCATAATAGGTAATTCAACGCCCCGATTTCAATATGGAGCTAACTTTGGAATTAATTACGAAGGTTTTGATTTAAGTGTTATGTTGCAAGGTGTTGGAAAACGGGATTACTGGATTGCCGGGCAAGCAATGTTCCCATTTGCCGGTTCCAGCGCTAGTGATGCTATCTTTAATCCTGTATATTACAATCAAATGGATTATTGGAAGCCGAAAAGCGACGATCCTGCAAGTCCTGATTATATGATACCGCAAAATCCGAATGCTACTTATTATCGTCTTTATGGACAGGTTCAAAACGTTGGTTCAAATACACGTATTTCCGACAAGTTTTTGCAAAGTGGAGCTTATCTGAGAGTGAAAAATGTTACACTTTCTTATATGTTCCCCAAAACACTTATCCAAAAAATTCAACTCAGTCAGTTAAAGTTATTTGTTGGTGTGGAAAACCTGGCAACGTTTACAACATTGCCAAAGGGAACTGACCCTGAAAGAATGGGTTGGAATTATCCCTTCTATCGTACGGTATCATTCGGAACAAGTGTTACATTTTAATTAAAGATACAGAACAATGAAAAAATACATCATATTATTAATAATTGCGGTTTCGGTGATCGCTTGTAACGATGACTTTCTAGAAAAGAAACCCAAAACATCTCTCACGGAAGATAATGCTTTTGAAACCTATGATAATTTTAAAGCATTTGCATTTCCATTGTATGAAATGTTCATAAACAACACAATAGCAACTTCTCATAATAATAGTTTTGCTCAAAATGGTCCTTATCAGGGTGATGTGAAAGCAGGTTATTTGACTACACGATTTGATTACAACCCTTATGCTTTTCAAACAATTTCAACTGCATCTACAGGAAATGGTTGGAATTTTGGATATATAAGAAGAGTCAATATAATGCTCTCTAACATTAGTGGTGCCGAAAGACTTACACAACAAGAAAAAGATCATTGGCGTTCGGTCGGATATTTCTTTCATTCATACTGGTATATGGAATTAATAAATCGATTTGGCGATGTACCCTGGGTCACAAGTGTTTTTAATGAAACATCTGAAGAAGCATACGGCCCAAGAGTAAAAAGAACAGTAGTAGCAGATTCTGTGTTGGCTAGATTGCAATGGGCTGAAAAAAATATAGGTAACTTCGAAAATAGAAATGGAAGTAATACCATAAAATTAGATGTGGTTCTTGCGGCGTTATCCCGGTTTACACTTAGAGAAGGGACATGGCGAAAATATCATGGTTTAGGAGAGTACGATAAATATTTTGCCGAATGTGCTCGTGTATCAGAGTTGTTGATGGGAAAATATCCCACATTGTACTCGGGTGTGGACGGTCAACCTGCAGCCGGTTATGGCGAAATGTGGACTACGGAAGATTTAAGTAAAGTTCCGGGAATAATTTTATATAAAGAATATAAGGAGGCTATTTTGACTCACAATAATGGACACGTAGAGCACACGTCATCTCATATAATTGAAATGCCTCAGCACACGGTGGACATGTATTTATTGAATGACGGTAAAACAATCGATCGTTCTCCTTTATACGCCGGAGATAAAGACCCGTATTCTACTTACAGAAACAGAGATCCGCGTATGTATCATACCATTATGCCGCCATTTAGAGTAAAAGCCGGAAAAGGTGATTATGCAACGTGGTCATTTACTACAAACCTTGCAGATCGGGAATATATTGACATCATGGGTATTAATTCATCAACTTCAAATCCGGGTGTTGGGATGAAAAGACTGCCGGTACAAAACTGGGGAGCAAGTCTATTGGCTTATGCTCCAAACCTGCAAAATGGCATTGCTGCACAAGGGACTAAAGCAGCTGCTTTTGTTGCGGCACGCTCCGGTTATTATGTATGGAAACATTGGAGTAATTGGGAAACAAATTTCAATAATGGTGCACTGAATACGTCCGATAAACCTATTTTTAAAATAGAGGAAATATTGTTGAATTACGCTGAATGTAAATGGGAGCAAGGGCAATTTGATCAGGGAGTTGCAGACAGAACCATTAACAAGCTTCGTAAAAGAGCCGGAGTGGCTGACATGAAGATAGCAGAAATTGATGCAAGTTTTGACCCTAAAAGAGATCCAAATGTAAATCCTGTTCTTTGGGAAATTCGTAGAGAAAGAATAGTCGAATTGATGGGTGAGGGTTTCGGATTCGATGACATACGCCGCTGGAAAGTTGCTCCGTGGTTTGTAAATAAGCAACAATTAGGTATGTGGATACAACAATCCAAAGTAACTGAATCACTCTGGGATGAAAATACGCATTTACCCACAAAATCTAAAACTGAAGGCTATATTTATCTTTGGGCAGACCCATTGAAAGAAGGTAAAGGCTGGTTAGATAAATATTATCTGTATCAAGTTCCAACGGATGAAATAGTATTAAATCCTGCTTTAGCACCTAACAACCCGGGTTGGGAGTAAAAAATCACGATTTTTTGTTATTTTAGAAGATAATGCGATTTTGTCGCATTATCTTCAATTTAATTTTCGATAATGGCAATCAATAAATTACTTGTCGGTTTTTTTGCAACTGGTCTGTGTTTTTCTACAACTGCCCAAAATCAAAAACCAAACATTGTCTTCATTCTTGCTGATGATTTAGGTTGGACGGACTTGGGCTGTATGGGAAGTGATTTTTATGAAACACCCAATATCGATAAATTGCGAAGCAATGGCATGCTTTTCACGCGAGCCTACACTAATGCAGCCAATTCTGCTCCATCGCGAGCGAGTATTCTCACCGGATTATATACACCGCGTCATAGGATCTACACGGTGAATCCTCCTGACAGAGGAAAAACGGAAAACCGAAAACTAATTCCATTGTCCAACAAAGATGTGTTGGATACCACATTTGTGACATTTCCCAAATTACTTCAGGCAAACGGTTATCGCACCATTCATATTGGCAAATGGCATCTGGGCAACGACGAGAACCAAACCGGTCCGTTAGCGAATGGTTTCGATGTAAATATCGGCGGAACACATACCGGAACGCCATATTCTTATTATTATCCGTTTTGTGATCAAGACGGAAAATGTCTTCCAAATCTTGATTTGTCAGATTCAACTTATCGGTATTTGACCGATAGATTAACGCAGGAAGCCATAAACCATATAAAGCTTAGCAAAGAAAAACCTTTCTTTTTATATTTGGCACACTACGCGGTGCATACCCCGTTGCAGGCAAAAGCTGAAAAAGAGAAAAAATACAAGCAGAAAGTTCTCGGAAAGCGGCATAATAATACCACATATGCAGCTATGATTGAGAGTTTGGATGAAAGCGTGGGGAGAATTGTCGAAACCCTCAAAGAAGAGAACAAATTAGAGAACACACTTATTGTTTTTCTCTCGGACAATGGAGGAATGCTCGCCGGAATTTCTAACAATTATTTTTTGAGAGGCGGAAAAGGTATGCCTTACGAAGGTGGAAATCGGGTGCCGCTAATAATTTCTTATGGTAATAAAATTGAGAAAAACAGCACTTCGGATGTTCCAGTGATGGGTGCAGATTTATTTCCCACTTTTCTCGATATTGCCAACGTAAAAACTGAAGTGAAGACCGATGGTAAATCGTTGAATAATATATTATCCCAAAGAGAATCAACGGAAACAAATAAACGCCCTCTCTACTTCTATTTTCCCGCCTATCTGGAATCTTACGGCGATGAAAACAGTTTTCGGGCAACACCTTTCGCTACAATTATTTCAGAAAATTGGAAACTGATTTATTTTTTCGAAGATGGCCATTCAGAACTTTATAATCTGAAAAAAGACATCAGTGAATCCATCGATTATTCTCAAACCAATAAAGGAAAGGCACAAAAAATGCGTAATAAACTCTATAAGTGGATGAATCGAGTGAATGCGCCCACTCAATTTCAACAAAATCCACTATTTATGAAAAAGAACTAATTCATTATGGATACAAAAATCAAAACACTTTCTATTGGGCTGGCCGCTTTGGGTTCGCTTTATGCTCAACAAAAAACCAACATCATCTACATCCTCGCCGATGATCTCGGTTACGCCGATTTGGGATGTTACGGTCAACAAAAAATTGAAACGCCCAATATTGACCAATTGGCTCGCGAGGGCATTCGTTTCACGCAACATTATTCCGGTTCGCCGGTTTCCGCACCGTCGCGCGGTGTATTGCTTACCGGGAAGCACAGCGGGCATGCATATATACGCGGTAACGACGAAATGCGGGAGCGCGGTGAGGTCTGGAGCCACGAGGCCATGCTCGCAGATTCAACTCTGGAAGGACAACGATCGTTGCCCACCGGGACGGTTACATTTCCCAAAATGCTGCAAAAAGCAGGATATACCACCGCCATGGTGGGTAAATGGGGATTGGGTTATCCCGGCTCCGAAGGCACACCCAACAAAATGGGTTTCGATTTCTTTTACGGATACAACTGTCAGCGTCAGGCACACACGTATTATCCGCCGTTTCTCTATCGGAACGAAAGCCGGGAATACTTGCAAAACAAATTGTTGCCACCGCATACTTTGCTCGACAAAGGTGCTGATCCGATGCTTGAGTCAAGTTACAGTAAATATACGCAGCAACAATATTCACCCGACTTGATGTTATCGGAAATTCAATCGTTTGTCAAACAAAACAAAAATAACCCGTTTTTGCTGATGTGGACAACACCCGTGCCTCACGTTCCGCTGCAAGCACCTCAAAAATGGATAGATCACTACGTGAAAAAGTTTAGTGACGAGAAACCCTATCTGGGCGAATCGGGATATTTCCCCACACGGTACCCACGAGCTACCTACGCGGCAATGATAAGCTATTTCGATGAGCAAGTCGGTCAACTTATTGCACAATTGAAAGAACTCGGGGTTTACGAAAATACACTCATTATTTTCACCAGCGACAACGGGCCTTCATTCAATGGTGGAGCAGATTCACCCTGGTTTAACAGTGCACATCCGTTTAAAAGCGAGTTTGGATGGGGAAAAACTTCGTTGAGAGAAGGCGGAATTCGTGTACCGATGATTGCTACCTGGCAAGGAAAAATTAAAGCAGGAACAACAACCGATCACATTTCCGCCTTTTGGGACGTTATGCCCACTTTTGCCCAAATTGCAGGAGTGAAAGATAATGTTTCAGACGGTATCAGCTTTTTACCAACGTTATTGGGCAAGAAACAGAAAAAACATAAATATCTGTATTGGGAGTTTCCGGAAAACGAAGGCGTAAAAGCTATTCGGATGGGAAAATGGAAAGGATATATCGGTAACATCAAGGAAGGAAATAACACGATGGAATTGTACGACTTGGAAGCAGATCTCCGTGAGCAACACAATTTGGCTTCAAGATATCCTCATATCGTACGTAAATTGTACAAAAAAATGAAAGAGGCACACGTTGAGCCTGAAATAGAGAAGTTTAAAATGTAATTATTTAACTGCATTTTCGTCTGAATTCTTTATATTTGGACTTTCTAAATAAAATTAGACATGTATACCAAATTCAGGACACTCGCCTTAGGATTAACGGCTTTTACTGCACTTAACGCTCAACAAAAACCGAACGTTGTTTTTATTATTACGGATGATTTGGGTTATGGTGATTTAAGTTGTTACGGACAGGAAAAGTTTCAAACGCCCAATATCGATCGTTTGGCGCTCAACGGAACCCGATTCACCCGTACGTATTCGGGAACAACCGTAAGCGCACCTTCCCGTGCCAGTTTGATGACCGGCCTTCACACAGGTCATACTCCAATCCGGGGCAATAGGGAGATGAAGCCTGAAGGACAGTTCCCGCTTCCGGCAAATACGCGCACACTGTTTCACGTTTTTAAAGATGCCGGTTATGTTACCGGAGCTTTTGGCAAATGGGGATTGGGTTCTCCTGCGTCGAGCGGCGATCCCAATAATCAGGGTGTAGATGAATTTTATGGTTTCAACTGCCAGGGATTAGCCCATAATTATTATCCGGACCACTTGTGGCACAACCAAAAACGAATAGATTTGCCCGAAAATGATAACGGTAAGTTTGGCGCCTACGCTCAGGATCTAATTCAGAAAGAAACGTTAAACTTTATAGATAAAAATAAGAATAATCCATTTTTTCTGTTTGCTCCAATCATTCTTCCACATGCTGAATTAATCGTTCCCGAGGATTCCATTATTCAGCAGTTTCGGGGAAAATTTCCTGAAACGCCCTATAAGGGTGTCGATGATGGCCCTACCTATAGAAAAGGGGGATATGGGTCGCAAGACCATCCACGTGCCACACACGCTGCAATGGTAAAGCGGATTGATGTGTATGTGGGGCAGATTATAGAAAAATTGAAAGCCGAAGGAATTTACGATAACACGCTGATTATCTTCACAAGCGATAACGGGCCTCATCGTGAAGGCGGTGGTGATCCCGATTTCTTCAACAGCAACGGAATTTATCGCGGCTACAAACGTGATTTATACGAGGGTGGAATTCGTGTTCCAACGATCATTTCATGGAAAGGTAAAGTTTCTGCCGGAGTCGAAAGCAATTTTGCTTTTGCATTTTGGGATTATATGCCTACGTTTGCCGAACTATTACAGCAGCCATATCCCAAAAATACCGATGGTATAAGTATTTTGCCTGCGTTATTAAACAAAAACGGCCAAAAAAGTCGTGACTTTTTCTATTTCGAGTTTCTTGAAATGGACGGAAAGCAAGCTGTTATTCAGGGAGATTGGAAACTGCTGCACCAAAGTATTCGTAAGAAACCGACTTTTGAGCTTTACAATTTAGCTTCCGACCCATCGGAAAATCATAACATCATCTCGCTGTATCCTGAAAAAGCGGAAGAGTTGAAAAAGATTATGAATTGTGCCAGGACGGATGATCCGAATTGGAAATTATTTTAAAAATCTAATAAAATGAAAAGAATATCAGCTTTTTTATCCGGTTCATTAGCTGTCGCAGGATTAGCTGCTCAGGAAAAACCAAACATCGTTCTTATTTACGCCGACGATATCGGTTACGGCGATCTCTCGTGCTATGGCGCCACTCTCGTGCAAACTCCCAACGTTGACGCTCTGGCAAGCAACGGCGTACGCTTTCGTAACGCACATTCAGCCGCAGCAACAAGCACACCATCACGTTACGGATTGTTTACGGGCGAATATCCCTGGCGAAGAAAAGGAACGGGAGTTGCAGCCGGCGATGCCGCGCTCATCATTAACCCCAATCGGTATACATTACCAAAAATGATGAAGGAAGCCGGATACACCACCGGTGCCGTAGGCAAATGGCATTTGGGAATGGGAGCCGAAACCGGAAAGCAAAACTGGAACCAACGCGTTTCGCCCGGACCGCACGAAATCGGATTCGATTATTCGTATATTATGGCTGCAACGGGCGATCGTGTTCCTTGCGTGTATATGGAAAATCAGCAAGCAGTTGGAGTCGATCCGAAAGATCCCATTCAGGTGAGTTATACTCAAAACTTCCCGGGAGAACCAACAGGGAAAGATAATCCTGAATTGCTTACGAAATTAAAACCCAGCCATGGGCACGATATGGCAGTGGTAAACGGTATCTCCCGCATCGGATTTATGAAAGGCGGTAAATCGGCACTTTGGGAAGATGAAAATATTGCTGACAGCATTACCGTTCACGCCGTTCGGTTTATTGAACGAAACAAAAATAAACCGTTTTTTCTCTATTTCGGAACCAACGATATTCACGTACCGCGTTATCCTCACGAACGCTTTCGAGGAAAAACGGGAATGGGGCATCGGGGGGATGCCATTTTGCAATTCGACTGGTCGGTAGGCGAAGTGGTTCGAGCATTGAAAGAAGCTGGAATTTACGATAATACGCTCATTATCATAACCAGCGATAACGGTCCTGTGGTTGATGACGGTTATCAGGATGAAGCAGTTGAAAAACTACAGAATCATAAACCCTGGGGGCCTTTTCGGGGAGGAAAGTACAGCACTTTTGAAGCTGGAACGCGTGTTCCGTTTATCGTGCATTGGACAGACAATGTCCGTCCGGGAGTTTCCGACGCGCTGGTTTCTCAAATAGATATGCTGGCAACTTTTTCTGAACTCGTCGGAAAAGATCTGTCCAAAGATAATCAAACAGATAGTCAAAAACAACTTCCGTCGTGGTTGGGAAAAGACTCCAAAGGCCGCGATTATGTAATTGGTGCAGCAGGCACATTAACCGTGTTAACCAACGGTTGGAAATATATAGAGCCGGGCAAAGGAAACAGTTACAACGCACAAACCAATACCGAATTAGGAAATAATCCAAAAGATCAGTTATATAATATAACCATTGATAGAGGAGAATACGACAATGTAGCCGACGAAAATCCATTGATGACAAAGTTCCTGAAACAAATTCTGGAAGAAGAAAAAGCTAAAGGGTTTGGTATGGAATTATAGTTTTTAAATGACTTTATCAAAGCTCAGTTTAAATCACCAATCGATGACTTATAGTATTCATTTATGGTATTCTTATAAAAATCTATCGAAAAATATGTTTTATAACATATAATTTTGTATCTTTGTAGTGATTTTAATGGCAAGCGAGTTATTAGAAATCAATTTTAGGTTATCAACAATTTTTGAAAAAATTTCTTGTAAACGGTTGCCGGTAAATCATAACTTTTAAAGAAAGGATAAAATTATGAACATCAAAAACCTGACAAAAGAAGAAATTCTGTCTCAAATCAAGTATTTGGAGCGGAATATTAAGAAAGGATCTGCTGCATATCAGGTAAACAGAATCAGCAGAATCAGAACATTGAAATCAAACTTGCGTAACGCAGGTTAATATCTCTATTAATAGCATTGAGATCAATAGTTGATCCGAATGCTTTATTTTCGACACATAGCTTAAACCACGCATATTTACAAAAAAAGCTGCTCAACTGAGCAGCTTTTTTCATTCTTTTTTGTCGGTAATTTCCGCAGCCAAATCTTCTTCACTCATTTCCAATTGCCTTTTCTTAGTGACAATCTTTAACCATGTATAACCTATTATCATAGATAAAGTTGAAGCAACCAGTACTGCCAATTTTGCAGTGTCTTGCAGCGTTTTATCATCAAATGCCAGCATCGAAACGAAAATCGACATGGTAAATCCAATACCTGCAAGAATTCCTGTACCTGTAAACATCATCCAGTCCGGCTTGGTTTTCAGTTTAATGATTCGGGCATAAGTCAGTAAATAGACAGCCAGTGTTATGCCAACAGGTTTTCCGACTAACAATCCGAGAATAATTCCGATAGACAGTTCACTTGTGAGGTTTGATATAGCCGAAGCGTTGATAAAAATACTGGTATTTGCCAATGCAAATATGGGAATTACAAAGAAGTTGACAGGAAGAACCAGCACTTTTTCATAAGCTGGGATCCTCTTTACCGGAAGCAATGCTGATAGAATTACCCCCGCAAAAGTTGCGTGAATCCCGGATTGATACATAAAATACCACATTACGACTCCAAGCGAGAGATACAGAACTTTTGACAATGGATTTCGCATATATTTTATTACCAGTACGATGAGGATAATACACGCGGCAACTCCCAGCAACCACATAAATTCTGGCCGGTCTCCGTAAAAGAAAGCTATAATAAGGATAGCACAAAGGTCATCGATGATGGCGAGTGCGGCGAGAAAAATCTTCATTGAATGAGGGATAGCTTTTCCAAGCAAGCTTAAGATCCCAAGAGCAAAAGCGATATCCGTTGCAGCGGGAATTGCCCATCCATTCTGATAAATAGTTCCTTTAGTAACGGTTAAGAAAATAACTGCGGGAAAGACAACGCCAAACAAGGCGGCAACCATTGGAAACATCATCCGGCTGGGTGATGAAAGCTCACCAACGATCGATTCCCGTTTGATCTCCATCCCTACCTGAAAGAAAAACAAAGCCATTAAGGCATCGTTTATTATATGTAAGATGCTGTGTGGTAGATTAATGGAGTGTAAAAACGGAATTTCTATTTCCCAAAAATTATTGTAATTCTCGCCAATTCCTGGTAAGTTGGTGATTATCAATGATGCAGTTGTACACAATAGCAATAAGATGCCTACGGCACGGCTATCGTGAAGAAAATCCATCAAATTGAACTTATTACTTTTTGTTTCTACTGAATGTAGATGTTGACTCATATGTTTTTGGTTATGAAAGTAAGAAATTAAAATCGTCTTCGCTGGACAATTCCTTAGGCTCTTGTCCGAATTTAAAAATGCGGGCATTGCGTTTTCCGATAAGTGCCAGTTCGTCATATTCTAAGAGTAGCATTGTTCCTTCTCGAAGACCAACTACAAAAACGTCTTTGTTAATTGCAATAAACTCATTAATGCGCATCTCGCGCGTTTCTCCGCCGTGGTTTGCAGGATGATCGTCTAAATAATGCGGATTAATCTGAAATGGAATTAACTTAAGAGTTTTAAATTTTTCCGGCTCCACAATGGGCATGTCGTTAGTCGTTTTCAGCGTTGGGCAGGCAATGTTCGATCCGGCACTCCAACCAATATAAGGAGTACCTTTCTTTACGCGTTTTTTTATCACCTTCATCAAACCTTTTTCATGAAGAGTTTTTACCAATTGCCACGTATTCCCGCCGCCAACAACAATGGCATCGGCATTTTCGATGGCTTCCACCGGATTGATGAACCGATGAATACTGGTTACGTGATGCCCTATTTCGGCAAACCTGTTGTTCACTTTTTCCTCATACTCATCATAAGAAAAAGTAACGGCAGCATAAGGAATAAAAATAGCGTTTTTGGCTTTATTACCCAGGAAATCTTTAATTTGCTCTTTCGGATAGTCTAAATAAGCCTCTCCGGGATTGGTAGAGTTGCTGATTAGCAATAATCTCATATTCTTGTGGTTTTAAGTTTAATTTAGGAGGCAAAGATAATAAAAATGTTGAAAAAACCGGGTTTTAAGACTATATTTGTACTCGAATTAATTATCAGACAAGCAAGTATGCGCGAAACATTACAACAAATCAGAATCGATCTACGTAAGTCAATGAATGGTGTCACTTCAAAGAGTATGCGTGAGAAGGGGTTGAACTACAAGTTAAACTTCGGAGTGGATATCCCCCGGTTACGTGATTTGTCAAAAAGATACCCTGCTGACAGTCAATTGGCTGAACTTTTATGGAAACAAGAGACACGTGAGTTAAAAATACTTGCAACTATGCTGTGTCCAGCTAGAGAATTCAATATTGAAAATGCCGAAACGTGGGTGAAAGAAATCCCCAATCAGGAAATACGTGAGCAGGTTTGTATGAATTTATTTCAAAAACTGAATTTTGCCGATAAACTGATACAAAACTGGACGAATTCTTCGGATGAAGAGATCAGAACCACAGGTTACTGGTTATTTGCCAGGTTATTGATTATCAGATCTGATTTGGTAAAAAATATAGACGAAAAAGTACTTGTGGATAAAATGATTTCTGATTTGAGTTCCAATTCCTATTTTCTTCGCCTTTCGGCACAAAATGCGTTAAAATTTTTAGGCAGAGATTCAAAGGAATTATCGCAAAAAATATTGACTGAACTTAAGAGTTTTAAAACATCGGAAGATCCGGTAAAAAATGAAATATACGACAGTTTAAGTTTCGAGTTTACTGATTTTTAAGATCAGTCTGTGGTAATTTAAGCATTAAATCGTTAATTTCCCCTTCTTTACTATTAACAAAAATATCTTTGTGAAAATCGCAGAGTTTATCGGATGTTTGTAAAAAAGACTCCTTTTCGTATGGCGACAATATCCCCGATAAAATTGTTGCCGATTTCCATAAGTCGGGAAAAACTTTCATCAACTCCGCTCTTCCTTTCTCCATAATGAATACACGCATTCTGCGCCGGTCTTCTTCGTCTCGCCGTTCACCGATAAGCTTCGCTTTCAGAAGGCGATTCATGATTTCATTTCCCGACGTCTTTTCTATTACGTTCAGGTTATTTATTTCGGTTTTGGATAAGCTTTCCTCATTGAATAACGCCACCAAATACGTGTATTCGTCAACCGTTTGAAGCAACGACCCTTTCAGTGCTTTTTTGATATAGAATTTGGAATATCGATGCAGAAAACTTACGTTTTGTGCGATGCGGACAATGTCGTTTCTGTCTTCTTCTAATGTCCTGTTTTGTTGCAAAAAAAGAATAAAATCATCCAACGACGATTCATATCCGCTTGTGCTTCTCGTCTCTTCAAACTTTTCGAGCAATTCAATTATTTCTATCAACAATTTTTTCGACTTCATAAATCCGATAAATAGTCCGTAAAAGTACTAAAAATATCGAAGTTATAAAATAATTTTCAATAATAAATTGAAAATAGTACGTAAATGTATTATATTTGTGCCGTAAAAACTCAATAAAAATGGAAATCGCTGCAAGAATTGAAGGAGCAGGAAAGGAATACAAAACCGGCGACACCACCATTGTTGCATTAGCGCCGTCCACCACAGAGTTCAGAAAGGGCGAAGTAACGTTGATCGTTGGACCTTCCGGTTCGGGAAAAACCACGTTGCTCTCGCTACTGGGATGCGTAATTTATCCCACGATGGGAGATGTGTGGCTGGGCGATATGTGTGTAAACAAATTATCGGAAGCCGAACTGGCAAAAATCCGTTTAAACAAAATCGGTTTCGTGTTTCAGGGATTTAACCTGTTAGCTCCGCTTAATGCACTCGAAAACGTGATGCAACCGTTAATTTTAAAAGGCGAGTCGAGAAAAGAAGCTAAGCAAAAATCGCTGGCAATTATTAAAAAATTCGATATGCAATCGCGGATGAAGAATTTACCGCGAAACCTAAGCGGGGGGCAGCAACAGCGAATTGCCGTGGCTCGCGCGTTGGTTTCCGATCCGCAACTGATACTCTGCGATGAGCCCACTGCTTCACTCGACCATAAAAGTGCGGTTTTAGTGATGGATATGTTAAAAGCACTGTCGCGTGAGAATCGTGCTGTGATTATCGTTACACACGATGCGCGCTTAAAAAGATATGCCGACCGGACTATCTATGTTTCGGAAGGAAAGATCAGTGATACGCCTTTTGAAGAAGAATTCGATAACTAAATAAAACAATATACAAATGAAAAAACTATGTATAGGCTTTTTTTCAATCCTGCTTTTTGTTGCGTGCGGTAACAAAAAGGAAAATACTGCTCCGGTTGAAGTAAAACCGGCAAACGTAGCGGTAGGAATTGGAAAAATAACCCCGCAAGGAGGTGTCAGTAATCTGGCTTCACCTGTAGCGGGAATTGTTGCCGAAATTGGCGTAACCACCGGAACTAAAGTGAAATCGGGCGATTTGTTACTCACTATTGATAATACCGATGCATCGCTTGCGTTAAGTGAGATTAATAGCCGATTATCCACGCAGCAAAAATCAATACAATCGGCGAAATTACTCAAAGAACAAGGCTTGATCCGATTGCAGGAAAAAGAGAGAAAGCTCAATGATGCACGCGAACTTCTTGCTGCCGGAGCAGTGACCGGCGAAAGTGTGCGCACCTTGCAAAACGATTACGATCTTGAAAAACAAAGTCAGGAAAAACTGCAGAACGATATTCTTTTGCAAGAAGCACAACTTCGGGAAATTGCTTCCCTAAAAAGTATGAGGGCCGAAGATTTGAACAGAACATCATTGCGTGCGCCGATGGATGGAATTGTGCTTGACGTGCTACCGAAAAAAGGTGAAGCCATAAATCGTTATGAAACGTATGTCGTGCTGGCACCCGATGCTCCGCTTATCGTGCAGGCTGAGATAGACGAAATGTTTTCGAATAGGCTTGCTTTGGGTCAATCGTGCGAAATCAGGATTTCAGGCAATGCTCAGCCGGTGGCACAAGGAAAAATTCTCAGTATCTCACCTGATTTGAAGAAAAAATCGCTCTTTTCCGATAGTGGACAAGATTTGCAAGACCGTCGTATTCGCGAAATTGAAATTTCCATCGATAACGATGCCAATCTACTTATCGATACAAAAGTTGAGTGCATCGTCCAATTAAATTAATTTGAAATGTTTGCAACAGCATACAAATTTATTCGATTCGAGAAATCCAAAAGTACAGGCATTTTGCTGGGAATAATCATCAGCATTTACCTGATTGGGCTTGAACTGGGTATTTTCTTTTATCTCACCACGCTTATCGGCGGTGTTATTAACAACGCCAAACCCGAATATGCACAGGTTTTTGTAGTAAACAAACTCACCAACAATGCCAATATTCTTTCGCCGTTCGACAAGCGTTGGGTTAACCAGTTGCGAAGCGTTGACGGGGTTGACGACACACACGGAATGGTGATGTCTAATGTGAGTGTGCGTTTCGATAACGGTGAAAGTTCGCCGGCAATAATTATCGGAAGCGAATATCCGGAGCTGGCGGCCGGTCCATCGGAAAGTTTACTCAATTCCGGTACAACCCAAAATTTGTTTCTTCAGGGAACGGTGTCTACCGATTTTTACGACAACAAAACATTTGGATACGATGTAAAACAAGGCACTCAGTTCGAAATTGGCGGAAAAAGTGTTACCGTTGGGGCAATGACAAAGGATGCCAAAGGCTTTTCCAGCCCGATGCTTTATACAACTGACGCTACAGCACGATATTATTCGGGATTTTCGGAAAATATGGTCAATGCAGTTATTGTTACGGTTAAAGATGCAGCTAAAATTGATCATGTTGTAGAGCAGATAAATGCCGTGGCTCCTGATCTTCGGGCGTGGCGGTCGGAAGAACTCAACAATACCACTGTTATAAACGTAATGACCGCCAATAATATGGGAATGAGTTTTGGAACACTGGTTATTTTCGCCATCGTGAGCGGTTTTTTTATTATCGGACTTACGATGTATTCTGCTACTTATGATCGCATCAAAGATTACGGAACTCTCAAAGCCATTGGCGCTACCAACCGTTACATTACTCTGCTGGTGATGGCACAATCATTCATTTACGCGGTAATCGGGTTTGCGATTGCACTGATCCTGATTATAGGCACAAAATTTGGAATGGCAAAAGCAGGACTTATCATTAATCTTTCACCACAATTCTTGGCATTTTTGTTTTTCGTTACGCTGATTATTGCAGTCGCCAGTTCGATGTTTTCAATACAGAAATTGAAAAAAGTGGAACCATCGTCGGTGTTTAGATAAAACTTTAAGTTCATAAAAACATACACAAATGAAAAAAACATATTTTCTTTTTCTTTTATTAATTGGGTCGGTTTTATTCGTTTCAGGACAGGAAAGAACGATAAATCTGAACGCTTTGACAATTGAAGAGGCTGTAGATTATTCGTTAATGCATTCTCCTGCTGTTAACGTTCAGCGATTGAAAGAACAGCAAGCCGAATACAAACTTTCACAAACGAAACTGGATTATTTACCCGATATTTACGCTACGTCAGATTTGCGGAGAAACATAATTGTTCCATCAACACCAATCCCGGCATCGATGATCAATCCTTCGGCACCCAAAGATGAGTTAATGTACATGCGTTTTAACACTCCGTGGAGTTCGGGTGCGGGATTGAACCTTGCTTTTGATATTTTCAATCCTGAAACGATAGGTAGAAAATCGGAACAGGAAAAACAGTTGAAGATAAGCCAACTCGATTCTCGAATTGCAGAAAACGACCTGCGAGCCAACGTTTCACAGGCTTATATCGATTGTGCGATAGCACAGGCCCAATTGGATGCGATAGCTGCCGATACCGCTTATTACGCTGAATTGTTTAATGAAGCGAAAACTCTTTACAAGCGTGAGAATATTTCATTGGCCGATAAAAACAATTCGGAGATGAATTATAATGCTTCGCTCACCCGATTTCATCAGGCGAAAAATATCCTGCACAACGCAAAAATAAATTTATTGTTGAATTTAGGTGAAGAGTTGAGCGAGGAAAAATTAAACCAATTGCATTTATCGGACGATATTCAATTGCTTTACTCAAAAATGACATCGGGAAATTTGATGAATGATGAAAATTCTCTTTCCCAAAGCCGTCAGGCTGAGTTGATTTCGTTGTCCGAGATAAAGACCAAGAATGCGGTATTGAAATATGCACCGTCGTTGTCGTTATCGGGATATTACGGTGCCAATTATTTTGGAAAAGAACTGAAATTAAGCAATACTGACAAGTGGTTTGGAAACAGTTTTGTGGCTCTTTTGCTTCGGATTCCCATTTCGCAGTCATTGAGTACAGCAAAGGAAGTTTCCCAATTACGTATGCAAGAGCAGATTGAACGGGAAAATTTGCGAGACTTGCAGAATAATCGGGTGGGAGAGTTATCGAGAGAACTGGCTCAGTTGGAAACGTACAAAAATAATTATCAGTTAAAACAAGCCAATTTGAAATTAATGAGCGAAAACATAGCAGCAAAACAGTTACAGCTACAAAAAGGATATATTCTCGATAGTGAATTTTCTTCTGAAAAATTACGTGAACAAAACGCTCTACAGGAATACCTGCAAGCGGCTTACGACGTGTTATCTGCCTATATCAATATGGAGAAATTAATGAAGAACTGATTCTTTGTTATTTTTTATCGCGATAGTTATTTTGGATAAAAAACATCGAAATAAACAGGTTCACTATTAAAAAACCGCCGCCCCCGGCCAGAAAAATACCCTTCCATTTCGGAAGCACAAGCAGACAAACAATGGATGCGACAGCGATGACCGCGATAGCTATCCACATTATAGTGAGAATTTGTTTTTTGGTAGCCATATATTTAGTTTTTTAGTTGTTTTTTCATCCAAACCGTTATATCAGACAAAACCTCGGGTGAAATGGTTTGCTCAATTTCTCCATATTCATCTACATTTCCGGTTTCGCTTTCCTGAAACAAATGGTTGAGGTTGGGATACGATTTTGTTTCTGTCCTATAATTTTTGCCTTTCTCCAATGCCGATTTAATTGCGTTCAAATTCTTATCGAATAAAACTTGTGTATCTTTTTCACCGTTGATGGCAAAAACGGGGCAGTTTGTCTTTTGCAAAAATTCTGCCGGATCGATTTTTAGAAAACTACGGTAGCCTGGCTTAACCATTTGGTTATATTGGCTTCTGAGATAAGACTCTTTTTTTAGTTTCAACTTTATCATTATCGGGAGTTGTTCCCAAACTTGCGAAAGTCTGTCTCTGAGAATAGTTTGTTCTACGGGTGAGTTTTCCCATGTTGTGAGACTTCCAAGAATTTCGTCAAGCATTGTGAGCGTGCGCTCCATGTTTTCCGGTTCTATATTCATCGATTCCAAACTCAATCGATTTTGGTCGAGAACAATTTTTGTTCCTTGCACCCCAGGTGCAGCCATGAGCACGATAAACTTGACATCCCGGTTTTTCGAAGCGACCATGGGTGCAACCATGCCACCCTCGCTGTGTCCAATAAGCCCTATAGCTGACTTATCCACTTCTTTTCGGGTTTTCAAATAATTAATGGCTGCCTCTGTGTCCACAGTAAAATCTTGCATGGTAGCTCTGTCGTAATCACCTTTTGATTGTCCGATTCCGCGTTTGTCATATCTTAGAACAGCAAATCCATTTTGAGTTAAATAATCGGCAATGACCAGAAACGGTTTGTGTCCGAAAATTGTTTCGTCTCTATCTTGTGGCCCGCTGCCGGCAATCAGCACAACTGCCGGGAACATGCCTGTAGAATCGGGAATAGTGAATGTCCCTGCCAGTTCAATCTTGTCTTTTTTGTTGATAAATGTTATGTCTTCTGTTTTATACGGAAATGGAGGTTTGGGCTCTTGCGGACGATTTAGAACCGGCTTATCGGATTGTTTCAACACCAGCGGAAAAGGCATCCCTCCTTGATTTAAAGTTCCTGATATAGAATCACCTTGCAATGTTCCCTGATAAAAAATACCCAAACCGGTTGCCACTATCTCCAGTTTATTTTCTATAAAAGATGTTTTTGAAGTGGGTAATCCCAACGCGTTTTGTGCAGGGCTATCCATCTTGGTAACATACGCGGTATCGGTTTTAGAAATATGGAAGACCAGGGGTAGTTTGTTGCCCATAATATTTAGAGTACCACTCCAGCTTCCGGTTATTTCTTGCGCTGATGCAGAAATACACAGTAAAAATAAAAAGAAGAGTGTTATGTTTTTTTTCATTTTCAAAATATATTATTCATGATGATACGGTTCGCCTTTCAAAATGGTCATTGCTCTATATAACTGCTCCACAAAAATCAATCGAACCATTTGATGAGTGAAAGTCATTTTCGAAAGTGACAGTTTTTCGTTGGCACGTTGATAAACTTCGTCTGAAAAACCATAAGGGCCACCCACAACAAAAACGAGACGTTTAGGCACACTGTGTGATTTCTTTTCCATAAATCGGGCAAATTCTATCGACGAATATTGTTTTCCTTTGTCATCCAGTAAAACAATATAATCACCTTGTTGGATTCGATTCAATATATTTTCTCCTTCCAGAATTTTCTGCTCTTTCTCCGATAATTTTTTTGTACTTTTTAAATCCGGAATAAATTCCGTCTCAAAGGGGATATAATAACTCAGTCTTTTCTTGAAAATATCAATTGCCTGAGTATAAAAATCATCATCGGTTTTTCCAACAGACAGCAAAACAACCTTCATCTCTTTAAATAAACGTTTTTTACGTTAAATTAGCAACTTGCGCACAAATATAACCTTTTATTTTTATAATTTTGCATTCACAAATTGCAAGTTTTATTAACAAAATGAGGGTCGAATTTGTTAGTATGAAATATTAGCTCAATTTAAATTAGATGAAAATAAAAGAACTGACTGATAAACTTATCGAACTGGCTTTTGCCGAGGATATTGGTGATGGCGATCATACTACACTTTGCAGCATTCCCGAAACAGCGCAGGGCAAGGCTCGTCTTTTAATTAAAGAAGAAGGAGTTTTGGCCGGGGTGGAGATTGCCAAAACGATTTTTCAACATTTTGATAAAAATTTATCGGTAGATGTTTTTCTCAATGATGGTACTTATGTGAAGCCGGGTGATGTAGCTTTTATCGTATCGGGAAAAGTGCAATCGTTGCTGCAAACTGAACGGTTAGTACTCAATGTCATGCAGCGTATGAGCGGAATAGCGACAACTACAAGTAAGTACGTAAAGTTACTCGAAGGAACTAATACCAAAGTACTTGATACACGCAAGACAACACCGGGAATGCGAATGCTGGAAAAGCAAGCGGTGAAAATAGGTGGCGGTGAAAATCATCGTATCGGATTGTTCGATATGATATTGCTTAAAGATAATCACGTAGATTTTGCCGGAGGCATTGAAAACGCTATTCGCGGGGCACAGAAATATTTGAAAGAAAAAGACAAACAATTAAAAATAGAAATCGAAGTCAGGAACTTTGATGAACTCAACCAAGCTTTAAACACCAGAGGTGTAGATCGCATTATGCTCGATAATTTTACTCCGAAACAGACACTCGAAGCAGTTAAAATTGTTAACGGGCGGGTGGAGTTGGAATCATCGGGTGGAATTACGTTCGATACTATTCGCGCGTACGCCGAATGTGGAGTAGATTACATTTCCGTTGGCGCACTAACGCACTCCGTGAAAAGTCTGGATATGAGTTTGAAGGCAATTGAATAAAAAGTATTCATGATAGATACGAAACAGCTCGAATTAGACAAACGATACATGCGAATGGCATTTATCTGGTCCGAAAATTCATATTGCAAACGTCGTCAGGTAGGCGCTATTTTGGTAAAAGATAAGATGATAATTTCGGATGGATATAACGGAACGCCATCGGGATTTGAAAATGTTTGCGAAGATGAGAACAATGTTACAAAACCATACGTTCTCCATGCTGAGGCAAACGCCATTACAAAGGTTGCCCGTTCCAATAACAGCAGCGAAGGTGCAACACTGTATGTTACGTCATCGCCTTGTATTGAATGTGCTAAGCTCATAATTCAGGCCGGCATAAAGAAAGTTGTTTATGCTGATTCGTACAGATTGAGCGATGGAATAGAATTGCTTAAGAGAGCCGATATAGAATTGATTTCGGTTGACTTACAAAAGTAGATTGAAAGGAAAAAGTAATGAGCCCTGAAAAAAAGGTAAGAACTTGGCTTCCCTTGTGGATTGGATTGAGTATTGCACTTGGAATTCTCATCGGAAGCATATATTCCAGATTTGGAAGTACCGGAAAGGTTGACGGAACCGGAAAGATTGATGCTATATTCAATTACATCAACAAATCGTATGTTGATACAGTGAATATGCATCAGCTTGTGGAAGAAGCCTTGCCTAAAATCGTTCAGGACCTTGATCCGCATTCGGCATATATTCCTGCCAGCGAAATGAAGCGCGTAAATGAAGATCTGGAGGGTCATTTTTCAGGGATCGGAGTTAGTTTTTACGTATTAAGGGATACTATTATTGTAACAAGCATTGTTCCCGGTGGCCCGTCAGAAGCCGCAGGTATACAGCAATGGGACAGAATTATAAATGTAAACGATACTTTAATTGCCGGTAAGAAGATCACAAATGCGGATGTATTACAAAAGCTTCGAGGTGAAAAAGGGTCAGAAGTAAAGCTTGGAATTAAAAGAGATAATGATTCTAAATTGACCGACATAACCGTTACCCGCGGAGATATTCCAATGAGCAGTGTGCAGGCTTCTTATATGTCAACCAGCACAATTGGATATATCAAAGTAGGTACATTTGGGTTCAATACTTTCAATGAGTTTATATCGGCCTTATCCAAGCTCAAGAGTCAGGGTGCACGCTCCTTTGTAATAGATCTGCGAGGCAATAGTGGAGGATCACTGGAAGTTGTGGTGGCCATGGTTAATGAATTTCTTAATAAAGGCGATTTAATTGTCTACGCTGATGGGCGAAACTTCCCGCGCCAGGATAGTTATGCTAATGGTTCGGGGACAAGCAAGGAAGATGATGTAGTAATTCTGATCGATGAATTAAGTGCTTCTGCAAGCGAAATATTTGCAGGAGCCATTCAGGATAATGACCGAGGTCTGGTTATAGGGCGAAGATCTTTTGGTAAAGGTTCGGTTCAAAGTCAGCGGAGTTTTCCCGATGGATCTGCCGTAAGACTTACAGTTGCCCGTTATTATACCCCATCCGGACGTTCCATTCAACGAAAATATGAAAAAGGGAAGTATGATGAATACGAGCTGGAAGCGATAAACAGATACATGCAGGGTGATTATGTGAATACGGATACAGCATCGACACTTATTCCGTTTAAAACCGGAGGCGGACGAACTGTTTTCGGAGGTGACGGTATAATGCCGGATGTTTTTGTTGCCCGTGATACTACGGGTATGAATTCTTACTTTAATTCTCTCGCAAACAGAGATCTAATTCAAGAGTATTCAGTTACTTATTCTGACATGCACAAACAAAAGTTACAGGACTTCCAATCAGCCGAAGATCTTACACGCTTTTTATATAAGCAACCGCTTTTATTAAATTTGGTAAGTTTTGCAGATAATAGAGGCGTTCGCCCAAGGCCATATTACATCGAAGAATCCAGAAAACTGTTCGAACGGCAGCTGGTCTCTTATATCGTCAGAAACTTTTTTGGAGAAGAAAGTTATTATTCCGTCTACATGCAAGACGATACTTTAATGAAAAAAGCAGTTGATCTTATTGAGAAAGGTTTGGCGAAACCTGAATCGGTAGTGCAAGAAAGATATAAATCTATTACGTTGGGTCAGAGAATTGGTTTTTCTGTTCCGGATGAATTTGGTATGTTGTACGCATAAAAGAAATGGATATATCTTCGCACAAAAAAATATTACGCAAAAAAATTGTTGAGATAAAGCAGTCATATTCCAAAAAAGAATTGCAAGAACTGTCCGAGGAAACAATATCGACATTAGAGTTGACTGAAGTGTTCCAAAACGCAAAAGTTATTCTTGCTTATTACAGCATGTCAGATGAAGTAAATACGCACGAATTGATTAAAAAGTATCATTTGCAAAAACAATTTCTTTTGCCGATCGTTAATAATGGTGAATTAGTTCTGAAAGAATATGTTTCAGAAGAAAGTATGATAACATCCGGTTTCGGAATCAAAGAACCTGTTGGAATTACTTTTCTGGAATATGATAAGATAGATCTGGTAATTGTTCCGGGTGTGGCTTTTGACCGCACTCTGAACCGGATGGGTAGAGGCAAAGGCTACTACGATGGATTATTACCAAAGATAAAAGCTCAGAAATTTGCTGTTTGTTTTGATTTTCAGGTTTTTGATGAAATTCCGGCAAACGAGCGAGATATTAAAATGGATATGATTATTTGTCAGAATGAGATTATTGTGGAGTAAATACTCAATAAACTCTGTTTTTTGACAAAAACGTCTTTATAACACACGAATCTTCATAAATTAGCAGTATATTTTACACAGGTATACTGTCACTGATCTTTGAGTAAAGTTATGAATAAATACTTAGAGGACTATTTATCGAATAGGGTTTTGTCCCGTATGTCTATCCTCATTATAGACATTATTATTATTTTATTTTCAACCCTTACAATGTATTTTCTGCGCTTTGGCCTAGATGGAATTACGGCACAAGTTAAGGCAGATGGTATAACCACAACATTTGTTCTGGTGTCAGCCAATATCATCGCATTCATTATTTTCAAGACCTTTAGCGGAGTTTTACGTTTTTCTGCGTTTTCCGATCTGCTTCGCATAATCTACGCATTAACCCTTGGTTATTTTGTTTCGTTCATCGTTCTGATATTAATAAAGAAGTTCAATCCTTCTTTTACGCATTCAAATACCATCCATTTTGCAACTTATGTTCTCAATGTTATGTTGATGGTTTTCTCTCGTATAGTTGTCAAGGAAGTCTATGAAGCTATTACAGGTAAACCGCAGAGAGCCACTAATATTTTTATTTATGGAACCAAATCTGCGGGAATTAGTCTTGCGAAAGCGATTAGAGGAAATCGTGATTTTAAGTATAGGGTACTGGGATTTATAACTGATGAGGATAACATGGTCGGGAAAAATCTTCTCGGAGTCAATATTTATGCAAATAACGAAAATCTATTCAGGGTACTTGAGACGAAGGATGTGAAAACAATTATTGTTTCTCCTCACAAAATGGATCAAATAAGAAATTCACCTTTGTTGGGGAACTTTGTTGATCACAACATATCACTATTGACAACTTCGCCGGTTAGTGAATGGAATGGGACTTTGACAGGAAAAGAGCAATTAAAGGATATTCAAATAGAAGACTTGTTGCCTCGCAGCCCCATTAATATTAATTTGAAAGAGATAGCTGCTCACATCGAAGGTAAGAGGGTTATGGTGACAGGAGCTGCAGGCTCAATTGGAAGTGAAATTGTCCGTCAGATAGCTTCATTTAACCCTTACAATATAATTCTGATAGATCAGGCTGAGACTCCTCTTCATGACATGAGGCTCGAACTTCAAAAAAAATGGATCGATATCAACACAGACATCATTGTAGCTGATGTAGGTAATTCTTCGCGGATGGAACGTGTTTTTGCAAAAACACGCCCACAATATATTTTCCATGCTGCGGCTTACAAGCATGTTCCTATGATGGAAGATAATGTGTCTGAATCCGTTCAAACAAATGTTTTAGGAACGAAAATATTAGCTGATTTAGCTGTAAAGTATGGTGCTCAAAAATTTGTGATGGTTTCAACAGATAAAGCTGTAAATCCGTCAAATGTGATGGGGTGCTCTAAAAGGATCAGTGAGATTTATGTTCAGTCTTTGTCAAAACATCTTGAAAAAACCGGACAGAAAACAACCCAGTTTATAACTACCAGATTTGGGAATGTACTTGGATCAAATGGATCAGTAATTCCTTTATTCAGAGAACAGATCAAAAATGGGGGACCTTTGACAGTTACACACCCCGAAATTATTCGTTATTTTATGACTATTCCTGAAGCATGTCAGTTGGTTCTCGAGGCTGGGTCGATGGGTAAAGGTGGTGAAATTTATCTCTTTGACATGGGAAAACCTGTAAAAATACTGGATTTAGCAAAACGCATGATTCGTTTGTCGGGTTCTCAAAACATAAAAATAGAGTTTACAGGTCTTCGTCACGGCGAGAAACTGTATGAGGAATTACTTAATGATGCCGAGAATACGACAAAGACACACCACGATAAAATCATGATCGCTCAGGTACGTGAGTATGAATACGAGGATGTAAAGAATCAGATTGAAAAATTGATAACTGTTTCATATCAATACGATGATATGAGAATAGTGAAAAAAATGAAAGAGATTGTCCCCGAATTTCAAAGCATTAACTCTCCTTATGAAGCCGTTGACCGATTGCTTGAGAAGCTGGAAGATAAAGAGAGCGTTAAGATACAAGATGCCTTCTCAGTTTAAATCTCCCTGCATATTACATAGTTTTGTATAATATCCGTTCAAGAGGTAAAGTGAATTGTGGTCTCCCGATTCAACAATTTGCCCTTCTTTTAATACATGAATATTATCTGCATTTTTAATGGTTGATAACCGATGTGCAATGATAATTGTTGTGCGGTTCTTCATAAGTTTTTCCAGCGCATCCTGTACTAGTTTCTCTGAATCGGTATCTAACGCCGAAGTGGCTTCATCTAAAATTAAGATCTCCGGATTTTTCAAAACTGCTCTGGCAATACTTATTCGCTGACGCTGGCCACCCGATAGCTTTCCACCTCTATCCCCGATGTTTGTTTGATATCCGTATTGCGTTGCCATGATAAAATCGTGAGCATTGGCAACTTTTGCAGCTTGTATAACATCTTCTTCCGATACATTTTTTTTGCCAAAGGCGATATTGTTGAAGAACGTATCGTTAAAGAGGATAGCCTCCTGAGTTACATAACCAATTTTTGAGCGTAAATCGTGTAGAGTGATGTCTTTTATATTGATGTTATCAATAAAAATGCTGCCTTCCTGAATGTCATAAAATCGAGACAGAAGATCAGTCATTGTAGATTTTCCGGAACCCGATTGCCCTACCAAAGCGATTGTTTTTCCTTTCTCAATTTTCAGATCAATTCCTTTCAACACCCAATCTTTGTTATATTTAAACCAAACATTATTATAGTGTATTTGATTTTCAAAAACAAGCTTTTGTGGATGTTGGGGTTCTAAAATATCGTTTTGAGCACTTAATATCTTGTCGATACGCTCCATGGATGCAAGGCCTCTCTGCACAGCGTATGCTGATCTTGAAAACTCCTTAATCGGATTGATAATACTGTAAAAAATGGTAAGATAATAAATAAATGTAGCCGCATCAATAAGTCCGTTACCACCTAAAATTAGTGAGCCCCCAAACCAAAGAACAATAGCGATTGTAAGGGTACCCAAAAATTCACTCATTGGATGAGCAAGATATTGTCGTCTCGCAATTCTATTGGACATTTTTCTAAATAAATCACTTCCGGCATAGAATCGTTTTGATATTTTGTTTTCAGCATTAAAAGCTTTTATGATTCTAAGTCCGCTTAATGTTTCCTCAATTTGAGACATGAGTTCGCCCCACTTGTTTTGTGCCTCAAACGAGCTTCTTTTCAGCGTTTTCCCAACTGTCCCCATCACATATCCCATAATTGGTAACACGGCAAAAACAAAGAGCGTCAACTGCCAGCTGAGAACGATCATTGTAACTAAATAGATGAGAATAAGAATCGGATTTTTAAAAAGCATATCGAGTGAACTCATTACCGAATTCTCCACTTCGTTAACATCTCCCGAAATTCTTGCTAATATATCGCCTTTACGTTCTTCTGAAAAAAAACCGATGTGCAGAGCTAAGATTTTATCATTAATTTTATTTCTAATGTCCTTTACCACACCTGTTCTGATGGGGATGGTAAAATAGGAACCAAAATATGCATTTCCTGTTTTAAATAAGGTAATAATAACAAGTGCAATCGCCAAAAACATAAGCGTCTTACTGCTTCCGTGAGTTGCAATAAGTTGTGACATGTACCAATTTCCGTTATTTAAAACAATATCGATTAACGAAACATCTTTTGCGCCCCAGGGAATAAATTCAAAAACTTTATTGTTGACTTTAAATAAAACCTGGAGTATCGGAATAATAGTGGCTAACGAAAAAACGTTTAATATTGCAGTGAGTATATTAAAAAGGAACGATAGCACCACGTACTTTTTATACGGTGGCAAGAAACGATTTAATATAGTTATAATACCTTTCATCAAAAATTTTACTCTTATTATATAGTTCTAGTGCAATTTGAAAAACTGTGCAAGATACTCATAATTTATGATTCCAAATATCTCAAATGACATTTTTACATATTAATCACTGTCGAGGATGAAATGCAAGAGAAATATATTAAAAAAATGACTTTGATTAATTGATTTGTTATCAAATTGTTATTTTAATGCTCGAAGAAAAGTTGAATTATTTATTGAATTTATTGCGAAAAGATTTTGCGGGAATAAAATCTTTTTCTACCTTTGCACTCGCTTTC
>DCEG01000071.1:0-28109 GCA_002316835.1 Bacteroidales bacterium UBA1035
CGATTAAAAGTGTTATATTTGTACTTTCAATTATTAATAAAAGAAAATAAAAAAATGAGAACCAATTACGAACTGCGTTACGCAGCGCATCCGGAAGATGCTAAACATTACACTACAGAAAGATTACGTAAGGATTTTTTGATTGAAAAAGTTTTTTCAGCTGATGAAGTAAACATGGTTTATTCCATGTACGATAGAATGATAGTTGGAGGTGCAATGCCGGTAAATGAAACCCTTCACCTTGAAGCCATAGATCCGCTTAAACAGCCGGTATTTTTAATTAGCCGCGAATTTGGGACTTACAATGTGGGAGGTCCGGGAATTGTGAAAGTGGGAGAAGACATTTATGAACTCGATTATAAAGAAGCTCTTTATCTTGGATCGGGTAATCGTGAAGTTTATTTTGAAAGTAAAGACAAAAATAATCCTGCAAAGTTTTATTTTAATTCAGCTACTGCTCATCGTAATTATCCCGATAAAAAAGTTACTAAAGCTAATGCTGAGGTAATGGAATTGGGTTCACTTGAAAGCTCAAATCACAGGAATATTAATAAAATGATCGTGAATCAGGTGCTTCCAACTTGTCAGTTACAAATGGGAATGACAGAACTTGTTTCGGGAAGTGTATGGAATACAATGCCACCGCATGTACATTCACGTAGAATGGAAGCTTACTTTTACTTTGAAGTTCCCAAAGATCAGTCGATATGTCATTTTATGGGTGAAGTAAAAGAAACCCGACACATCTGGATGCAGAATGATCAGGCAGTATTGTCGCCGGAATGGTCGATACACTCAGCTGCCGGAACTTCCAACTACACCTTTATTTGGGGAATGGCAGGAGAAAATCTCGATTATAGTGATCAGGATTTTTCAAAAATACCGGATATCAGATAACAATTTAAGAATACGGATATTATGGTGAATTTTAGATTGGATGGTAAGGTTGCACTGGTTACAGGCGGTTCTTACGGAATAGGGTACGCTATAGCAAAGGCATTAGCCAAAGCAGGAGCAACTGTCGCTTTTAACGGTAGAAGCAGAGAGAATGTTCAAAAAGGTCTGGAAGCATTTAAAGCCGATGGAATTAATGCACATGGTTACATCTGCGACGTCACCGATGAAGCGGGCATAAAATCCATGGTGGCCGAGATAGAAAGTGAAGTTGGAGTTATTGATATTTTGGTTAACAATGCCGGAATTATCAAGCGCATTCCAATGCACGAAATGTCTGTTGAGGAGTTTCGTGAAGTAATTGATATTGATCTTAACGGACCTTTCATAGTTTCCAAGGCTGTAATTCCCGGAATGCTTAAAAAAGGACACGGTAAAATTATTAATATTTGTTCCATGATGAGTGAGTTAGGACGCGAAACCGTTTCTGCATATGCTGCTGCTAAGGGTGGACTAAAGATGCTCACTAAAAATATTTGTTCAGAATACGGGGGGCACAACATTCAATGTAATGGAATTGGACCCGGTTATATCGAAACCCCACAGACAGCTCCTCTTCGCGAACGTCAAACCGATGGATCACGTCATCCTTTCGACGCTTTTATCATTTCAAAAACTCCTGCTGCACGTTGGGGAAGAACAGAAGATTTAGAAGGTCCGGCTGTGTTTTTGGCATCTGATGCTTCAAATTTCGTGAATGGACATATCCTGTACGTTGATGGTGGAATTTTGGCTTACATAGGAAAACAACCATAAAGTAAAGCTTTATGAGAAAAATATTTTATCTTTTTATAAGTGTTTTACTGATAGCTTGTTCCGGCAATCAAAAGCAGGTGTTGGTTTCAGTTGAAAACCTTTCAACTTTCGATAGACAAAATGAGATTGCGGAGGTACAATGGACTGTTATAAAACAGCAATTATCTCTGATAGATAACCAAACAATCATAGTTATTGATGATGTTGGTCAGCAACTACCATTTCAATTAATAACAAATGGTACTGATTCTGTAGAAGCGATTATTTTTCCGGTAAGTTTAAATAGTTTAGAAAAGAAAACTTATCGGATAAAAGCAGGTGAACCACAAAATTTCTCCCCGATGGTTTTCGGAAGACTGGTTCCTGAAAGAAAAGATGATTTTGCCTGGGAAAATAACCGGGTTGCTTTTCGTGTCTACGGACCTGCTCTACAGGCTACAGGAGAGATCAGTAACGGAATGGATTTTTGGGCAAAGAAAACCGATTCGCTTATAATTGATAAATGGTATAAAAATGATCTGTCGGGCGTAGCCTCCTATCATCAAGATCATGGAGAAGGTCTTGATTTCTATAAAGTGGGAAGAACACTGGGCTTGGGCATGACTGCACCGGTAAACTCTGATTCTCTGTGCTTGGGTCAAAACTTTACAAGTACCGAAATTTTGGATAACGGACCATTAAGAATAACTATTAAGCTCAGTTATGCTCCGTACGAAGCGGGGGAAAAAACAGTTTCGGAAACAAGAGTTATATCATTGGATGCATACAATCAATTGAATAAAGTCACAAACGTTTTCGAAACAGACACCGCCGGATTAACTTTGGCAACCGGAATTGTAATCGTTAAAGATTCGCCTGAAGTAATTTACGGGGATAATAGCGGGATTATAGCTTACGAAGTTCCTGCAGACAGCTTAAATGGCACTATTTTTACGGGTGTGATTAATGCTAAAGGATTTGAATCGATAAAATCTATTTACGGACATTATCTCGGATTCAACAGCTACACTGCAGGGACTGAATATACGTATTATGCCGGAGGCGGTTGGAGCAAATCGGGATTTTCCAATTTTGATGAATGGACTAATTATCTGAAAAAGCAAAAAGAGAAAATAGATAATCCACTTAAGATAACCGTAGAGTAGAAATTATTCTGACAAAAAACAACCCCGTAACTTTACAGTTTACGGGGTTTATTTTATATGTAGCTTTTTGTTAGTTACCTCTGAATTTCATTACCTCCTGTTGCATAAACTTTCGTTCGGCTTGTTGTGCTCGATAAAGTTTTTCGGGTGAAAGTATTTTTTCAAGTTTTTCGGAATATTGTTTATCTAACTCTGCTTCTTTTACCCTTACATCTACGTCGTTTTCAAGAAGTTGTCTATATTCCTCATTTGACATGTTTTTATTGCTTTGCTTCATTTTCTCCACTTTATTTCTGTGTTGTAAGTGAAGTTCAAGTTTTCTTTTCGATAGGTCGTTATATAGAGGAAAGTATCTATTGGCCTCTACATCAGTTAATCCAGCTTCCTTTTTAATATATTCCATCTTTCTTTTTTCGTAATCAGCCATATTCATTTTACGAACTTGAGCAGTTGCTGTGGAGGTAAAAATGCTGATTATAAGAGTGAAACAT
This sequence comes from Bacteroidales bacterium UBA1035, assembly GCA_002316835.1. Classification (GTDB taxonomy): domain Bacteria; phylum Bacteroidota; class Bacteroidia; order Bacteroidales; family Dysgonomonadaceae; genus Petrimonas. Next base: position 3,347 of record DCEG01000071.1, read on the forward strand.
AAAAGTGCTATATTTTTTTTCATAACTTTAATGATAATATTTATTAATTATTTCTCCTTAATTCATATTAATCTGGTTATACATATAATCGTAGTAACCGTCTTTTACCAATTGCTCTTCCAGATATTCATAAAACTCTTCTTCTGTTATTTGAACTTTTGACCAATAATCGTCGGTAGATTGTGTAGATTGTATTGTTGCAATTTGATTTGCAGGATCCTGTTGCTGATTTACAGCATTTCTTGTCAGCAACTGGATGGTGAAAAAGATACCCATAAACATGGCAGCCATATAAACCCAGGGTTTGGCTTTGTCCCACATTGTAACGGTTTTTGGTTTTGCTGCTTCCTTTTCAGGTAAATGATTCATTATTTCTTCATTAAACCTGGTGAAATAGCCTTCGGGCACAGTAAATGGATTTCTTTTATCTATCTCGTTTAATTTGTTTATTTTTGTTTCCATACCATTTGTTTTTGCGCTGTACGTAGGATAGACTTTTTCACGGGTTAAAGGTTTAATTGGAATCTGTTAAAAAATTTTCAATCTTTTTAACTGCATGATGGTATGACGCTTTTAGTGCTCCAACAGAGGTGCCAAGTATATCTGACATATCCTCGTATTTCATCTCATCAAAGTATTTCATTTGAAATACCAGACGTTGTTTATCAGGCAGTGTCAGGATAGCTTGTTGAAGTAATTTTTGTGCTTCGTCCCCATCAAAATAATCATCTCCTTCAAGTGTATTGAGTAGAAATGAATTTTCATCGTCCATCGAGATATTACTCTGATTTCTTTTTTTGTTGAGGAATGTAATACTTTCATTAATGGCAATTCTGTATAGCCACGTAGTTAATTTTGATTCTCCCCGAAAATTATCGATATTAGTCCAAGCCTTAATAAAGACGTCTTGCAATATATCATTGGCATCATCGTGCGATAATACCATTTTTCGAATCTGCCAATATAATCTTTCGCTGTATTCCGAAACAAGTTTTGCGAAGCCCTTACGTTGGGTTTTGGGGTCGCGTAACTCTTCTAATAATTGTTCTTCGCTATATTTGTCCATAAAAGGGTTAAAGCTGAGTCACAAAGATAACGTTTTTTTTCAATTTTTTTTGCTGTCCTCTCCTTTTTCGAACCAATTAATAAAATTTTCGGCTTCTGTTTTATTGTTTTCCCACCACTCAAGTGACTCAGGAAAATAAGAAACACTTATGTACCGGCAATATGCTTCATAATGATTTGAGTTGAGAATGCTTTTAAAGAACGGATAATGGAAAGTCCAGAAACTTCCGCTTTTTACGGCTCCGGTTTCTTTTTCAAGTACTGAGAGAATGGCTTTGTTTACAGCCGTAAAAACAAAATACAGATCAGTGTCTTTCTTTTCAGTCTTCAGAGAATCCATCGTAGATTTTATGGTACTGTATACAAAGTTTCTGTTTAATCCTTCTTCGGTAGATAGAGGAGGTATTTCATACTGACCAATATTTTCGGGTATATTTCGCATCATTTGCTGTTGAATAAATGAACGTTCTACAGGTTTTTCCGTCATTGGTTTTACCAGCATTGTCTGTAGCATTTCCTCGTAAGCATTCTTTGATCTCTTACTATCGGGCTCCAGCAGCAAAAACATTTGAAATGAATAAATACTTCTTACCCAAAGGCCTTTATCTTTTTGCGCATAGGCGTTTAAAAGAAATGCACCGCTGTACTTTTTATCTAATTCAATGGCACGGCTTACGTGCTCAAGCGTCTTATCAATATTTCCCTTTTTATAATAGTTTAATGCTATATTGAAATGGAGCAGGTATGAATCGCCGTTTTTCACTAAGCCTTCCTGTAAGAGAGCGATTGCATTGTCTAATTGGTTCAATTCTGCCATCGCTTCACTCTTAACGGCATAAGCACCTACTGAAAGATTTTTATCGTTTGCGTTAATAACCTGGGTACTGTATTTTGATGCATTTTTATAATCTTTCAGTTCGAGGTACGAAAGAGAAATCTCATACAATGCTAACATGGATTTCGGATTTATTTTCAATGCTTGTTCAAATTTTTCGATGGCTTTTTTATATTCTGCCGAATCATGCAGTACAACTCCCTCTTGAATAAGGTTCTGAACGTTGTTGCTCTGTCCGTGGATACTGAAAACTATAATGGAAATTAAAAATATTATGGTAAAAACTTTCTTCATTGATTAATTTTTGTGCGGTAAATGTAAGACAAAAAAAGATATCCTTAAATTATTAAATTAAAAAAGTGTTTCTTTCTAACAATCGTAAACAATTCGTTATACTTTTAAATGTTTTTTTAGAAATTACAGTATCGGATAATGTTGTATTTTTGTACTCTGTAAATTCTCTCAAAATGAAATACGTAGAAGTCAACTTCACTTGCAATCCCAACTCGGAAACAATTACCGATGTTTTAGCAGCTCAACTATCTGATATCGAGTTTGAAAGTTTTGTTCAATCTGATTCAGGCTTATTAGCCTACGTTCAAGAACTGAAATTCTCCATTGAGAAAATTGATGTTTTACTCCGAAACTTTTTCTTAGATGCTAAAATCGATTATTCGTTTAAAACAATCGAAGACAAAAACTGGAACGAAGAATGGGAGAAAAATTATTTTCAACCCATTGTGTTTGAAAATAGATGCATTATTCACAGCTCGTTTCATCAACCCGACGGGGATTATGGCTATCGTATTCTCATAGATCCTAAAATGGCATTTGGAACGGGGCATCATCAAACAACAGGACTGATCCTTAGAGAAATTTTATCGATGGATTTACAAGATAAATCAGTGTTGGATATGGGCTGCGGGACGGCAGTTCTCGCCATTCTGGCTTCGATGCGTGGTGCAAATCCTATTATTGCAATCGATATTGACGAATGGGCATATCTCAATGCTTTGGAAAATGTTGGACTGAACGACATTTCCAATGTCAAGGTTATCCTTGGCGGTGCAGAATTATTAGGAAGTGAAACTTTCGATGTTATCTTTGCCAATATTAACCGAAATATACTGCTGCAGGATATTCCCTGCTATACAAAAGTTTTAAACAGAGGAGGAAAGCTTATTATGAGCGGGTTTTATAATGAAGACATTCCCGTGATTCGTGAAAGATGCGAAAAAAATGGGCTAAAGTATGGTTATTTCTCCGAAATGGACAACTGGGTGGCTATTGTATGTGAAAAGTGATTTTTTCGAACAAGATTTCTCGTTTGTTTTACCCCTAAATAAATTGTACCTTTGCAACGATTTTTGTAAATCACTTTTTGTTTAGGTTATATTCTTTTATTTATGGAATGGATTAATGAATTGATCTTCGGATCGGGGGTTGCGCACGCGATTTTCGTGCTGGCGTTAGTAATATCAATTGGTATCTTACTGGGAAAAATCAAAATTTTCGGAATTTCTCTCGGAATAACGTGGATCCTGTTTGTAGGAATATTTTTCGGCCATTACGGTTTGGGGATTGACGAGCATATTCTTCATTTTATCAAAGAATTCGGGCTTATTCTTTTTATTTATTCTATTGGAATGCAAGTAGGCCCCAGCTTTTTCTCATCTTTTAAACAAGGTGGGATTACCCTTAATCTGCTGGCCTCATCAGTGGTTCTGTTAGGTGTAATTACCACTTATGTGATTCATGTTATTACCGGATTACCTATTTCTACTATGATAGGGATATTGTCCGGGGCAGTTACGAATACGCCCGGGCTTGGTGCTGCACAGCAGACTTATTTCGATGCAACCGGCTCTCAGGATCCGTCCATAGCTATGGGGTACGCGGTAGCTTATCCGCTTGGAGTTGTGGGGATTATTCTCAGTTTGGTACTTTTCAAATCGTTGTTCAGAATTAATTTTGCTAAGGAAAATGAAGCAATCAATAGTACGAGTGCTTCCAAGATGACTGAAGCACAAATGTTTTCACTTCAGGTTCATAATCCCGCAATTTTCGGAAAGAATATTCACGAGATAAAAAATCTTATTGATAAAGGATTTGTTATTTCAAGGGTTTTACACACTGATTCAGATACTTTGGTAGTGCCACAACCTCACACCATTTTAAAAGAAAACGATAAAATTCTTGTGGTTACCAATCTACAGAATATCGAACTTATTGAAGCTCTGATCGGTAAGAAAATCGATATGGAGAGAAGTGAGTGGAATAAACTCGACAGTCAATTGATTTCAAGAAGAATAAATGTTACTAAATCCGAAATCAACGGAAAATCTATCGGTCAGTTGAAATTAAGAAATTTATACGGAGTAAATATTACCCGCATAAACCGTGCCGGTGTTGATCTGATAGCTGATCCGAGACTGCAATTGCAACTAGGTGACAGGGTAACCGTTGTGGGTTCTGAGGCATCTATTACAAATGTTGAAAAATTCCTTGGAAACTCGTTAAAACGACTTCGTGAACCCAACCTTATCTCTATTTTTATTGGAATTGCGTTGGGAGTTTTAATAGGGAGCATACCGTTCATGTTTCCGGGAATTCCTCAACCTGTCAAGCTCGGGTTGGCCGGTGGTCCGCTCATCGTAGCCATTCTTATCAGTAAATTCGGGCCAAAATACGGATTGGTGACATACACTACAATGAGCGCAAACTTAATGCTTCGGGAAATAGGTATTGCATTGTTTCTTGCCTGTGTCGGGTTAAGTGCGGGTGAAGGCTTTGTTGAGACCATTGTGAATGGTGGATACAAGTGGATTGCATACGGTGCTATTATTACAGTTGTTCCGCTACTTATTGTAGGTACTATTGGAAGAAAAGTGTATAAGATCAATTATTTTACGCTGATGGGTTTGATTTCAGGAAGTATGACCGATCCGCCGGCACTTTCCTATGCTAACGCAATTGCCGGAAACGACTTTCCTGCTGTAAGCTATGCAACGGTTTATCCGCTGACTATGTTTTTGCGGGTTATCACAGCGCAATTAATGATTTTACTGTTTTTATAAACCTCTAAATTCATTGAAGGGGATTAGAAGTGTTACGAATAACTTATGTTAAATACATTTTTTACCATTGCTCCTTTATTTGCGAAAAATCTTAAAAAGTTCAACTTTTCAGTTAATAACTAAAGAACTGACTAAAGACTATGTTTCCTGCAATCGTTTGCACTTGATTGAGTTTAAAAAAACACATTCAGACAATCTATTCGTTTGAAATAGTTGTAGTTTTGTTTCTTAGTTGGTGAGATTATAGTGACCTGATCTTCTATCAGAACCAGATAATAGCATCGTATCATAACGAAAACAAATTAGAATGAGTCTTATAAAGTTCCAGATAAACTATCGCACAAATTTTGGACAAGAAGTCTATATTTGTGGTTCTACGCCCGAGTTAGGCGATCTTGATGAAACAAACGCATTAAAATTAACCTGTGAAGGGGAGATTTGGTCTGCCGAAATTGATAAGAAAACAGTCGGGCAAATTGAATATTTTTATTTACTGAAAGAACACGGCAGAACTATTCGAAAGGAGTGGGGTGAGTATCGGAAGTTGTACGTTACGAAATCGAAAACCTTTTTTGTTCAGGATTTATGGAAAAATAAACCTTTTCACAGTTACCTATATTCATCAGCCTTTACCGAGAGTATTTTTGCTCACAAAAAAGTAATTTCAACTCCCAAATATTTTTCAAATACTGTTTTACTTAATGTTATTTGTCCTTTTGTGAAAAGAGGCCAAAAACTAGTTGTTTCGGGGGAAATTGAGGAATTTGGGAAATGGAATTTAAGCAAGGCGCTTTCGTTAGATTTCGCAGGAAGTGGAGAGTGGCAAATTCTTTTAAATGCCGGAAACCTTCCCGATGAATTTCATTACAAATTTGTTATCATAGATGAAAACACCAACGAAGCAGTACATTGGGAAGATGGTGGGAACAGGATTTTGCTAACGCAAAAGGCGAAGACGAAAAATAGTGTTTTGGTTGAAATGGGCTTAGAGTTTCACTACAACTATTTTGCGTTCAAAGGAACTGGAACGGCAATTCCTGTTTTTTCTCTTCGAAGCGATGAAAGTTTCGGAATCGGAGATTTCCTCGATTTGAAAAAGATGATTGACTGGGCAGCACTCACCAATCAGCAACTCATTCAAATGCTGCCCATCAACGATACAACAACCACGCAAACGTGGAAAGATTCATATCCTTACAGTGCAATTTCAAGTTATGCACTAAATCCGATGTATCTGGGAGTCACGGAATTTCCGTTGAAGAACAAAACAAAAATGAAATCTTTTCTGAAAGAAGCCAAAGAGTTGAATGAGTTAGCTGATTTGGACTATGAAAAGGTGTTGAGCTTGAAGAAAAGATACACCGAACAACTTTTTGAACAAGAAAAAACCGATATTTTAGCGTCGGAAGCGTATCAAATATTTTACGAAAAAAATAAATTCTGGTTATTTTCATACATTGCATATTGCTATCTGCGTGACAAATTAGGAACTGCGAAATTTACCGACTGGGGTGAATTTGCTGTCTACAACGAGAAAAAACTGCAAAAACTCATCGAGAGTGATGCAGCTGCAAAAAAAACTGCTGATTACTACGCTTTTCTGCAGTATTTACTGGATAAACAATTGAATGAAGTCCGTCAATATGCCCACAGTAAGGGGGTTGCGCTGAAAGGAGATATTCCTATTGGAATTAATCGCGACAGTATTGATGCTTGGACGACAGCTCATCTTTTCAACATGGACACTCAGACGGGTGCCCCACCGGATGATTTTTCCTTTTTTGGTCAAAATTGGGGATTCCCGACTTACAATTGGTTTGCAATAGAACAAGAGGGCTACGCCTGGTGGAAAAAACGGTTCCAAAAAATGGCAGATTATTTCGATGCTTATCGCATAGATCATATCTTGGGCTTTTTCCGCATTTGGGAAATTCCGTTGCATTCGGTTCAGGGGTTGTTGGGGCAATTTAATCCTGCTCTGCCTTATTGGTCGGAAGAACTGAATATGGCTGGGATTCCATTCGATGAAGAACGAATGACCAAACCCTTTATTCACGAAGCCTTTTTGCAGGATATTTTTGGAGAATATACGACTGAAGTGATAAATAATTATCTCGATGTATCGGGTTGGCAACACTTTAACCTGAAAAAAGAATACGACACGCAACGAAAAATTCAACAGTTTTTTGCCGAAAAAACAGACGAAAAGAGTTTGAAAATCCGCGACGGATTATATGCTTTATGCAACGAAGTTCTTTTTGTAAGAGATCGTGTAAATCACAATCGATTTCATCCGCGTATTACGGCACAATACAGTTATTCGTATCGATATCTCGATGATAATGTAAAAAGCGCATTCAATCGGTTATATGACGATTTCTTTTATCGTCGGCATAACTATTTCTGGCGCGAACAGGCCATGAAAAAACTTCCCGAGCTTATTTCATCTACTTCTATGTTGGTTTGTGGGGAAGATTTAGGAATGGTTCCCGATTGTGTTCCTTCGGTTATGCACGAATTGCAAATACTTAGTTTGGAGATACAGCGAATGCCAAAAGATTCCAACGTATTGTTTTCCGATCTTAATTCATTGCCCTATCTTTCGGTTTCAACTACATCAACTCATGACATGTCACCAATCCGGTTGTGGTGGAGAGAGAATAAAGAGATTACCCAAAAGTATTACAATGAAATTCTTAACCACGAGGGTCAGGCCCCGAGTGAATGTACACCCGAATTGTGTCGACAGATTGTACAGAAACATCTTGATTCGACGGCAATGTGGGTAGTTTTGCCCTGGCAGGATTGGATGTCAGTCTCGGGAGAGCTTTCACGCAAAAAACCTTGTGAAGAGAGAATAAACGTTCCGGCAAATTCAGAACATTACTGGAAGTACCGGATGCACATTTCTTTAGATGACTTGCTGAAAAAGAACGAGTTTAATGCTGAAGTACGGAAAATAGCAGAACGATAAGAGAGTATTTGCTAACTCTCAAAATCCCTTTGATAATATGATAAAGAAACGGGAGTATACTTATCTTTTTGTTAAATACATCTCTTTCTTCTTTTATACCGTGATTTTCACTATTTTTGTAAGAGATTTTAGGTGAAATACGTTAATAAGATGGAACAGATTCGGATATTCATTCTCTTAGTGGTTGTTTTTTCATTAACAAGTTGTTCAGGTAATGGCAAAGATATTCAAAAACAAGATGTTAAAGACGCTGAAATTGCTCAAAATAATTCCATCAAACAAAAGGAATATGAGGATTTTTATGAATTTCTCGAATATTTCAGTACCAAAAGAACTTTTCAGCTTGAAAGGATTATTTTTCCCATCACAGTGTCAGCCCCCGACGCTAGTCAAATAGCATTAGCCCCTACAGAAGAGAAAATTGAGAAAATGGACTGGGAGCTGCTTGATCTGACTTACGACAGTACCTATACTACCCGTGACTTTGATAAATATACGCAAAGTGTAAATTTCAGAAAGGACACCGCGCATGTTGCACTCCGCGGAATTGATAACGGCATTTATGCCGATTATTACTTTAAGCTGATAAATGGTGAATGGTTTCTGGTAACGTTGGTGGAGTGATATGTTTTTTCTTCGCCATCCGTCATTAGGCACCTGTCACCCATCATTTCTCCAGCATCTCATCTCCAAAACTTAATGGTAATAGATCTCTGATGCTTTCAACGACATAAATTCCTTCGTCGCTGTACATCAGAATTCTCATGGGTGTTTTGTACCGGTTTTCTACTTCCAAAAGTACTTGCCGACAGGCACCACAAGGTGTTATTACCTCTTTTGTGAATTTTCCGTTATTATAAGCAGCAACAGCTATGGCAACGACTTTCTCATTTGGATAATTGGCGTTTGCAAAGAAAACGGCTGTGCGTTCGGCGCATAATCCCGATGGATATGCTGCATTTTCCTGGTTGTTGCCTGTTAATACATCTCCATTTTCGAGCAGCAACGCCGCTCCAACCTTGAAATTCGAATAACGTGCATAGGCATTTTTTGTGGCTTGTTTTGCTTCTTCAATTAGTTTTTTTTCAGCTTCGGTACATTCTTCTAAAAGATAAACGCTTATCTTTGTGGTTAAATTTATTTCTTTCATTCTTTTTGATTGAAATATGAAAAATACTTTCTTTAATGAGATTTCATTACAAATATAGATATATTTCGATTCTTTCTTTCTTTTTCATTTGTTTATTTGCTGCAAACTCGGTTTTAGCTCAAAGCCGGTTAAGAGTTTACGAAGATTATATCGATAAGTATTCAGATATTGCAATCAGACATATGACCGATTATAAAATTCCGCCATCAATCACTTTGGCACAGGGCTTATTGGAGTCAGGAGCGGGAATGAGCGATTTGGCCAGGCGATCTAACAACCATTTTGGAATAAAATGCCACCGTGGTTGGCGTGGAGAGTCGGTTTATGCAGCCGATGATACGCCTAACGATTGTTTCCGCAAATATAGGAGAGTAGAAGATTCTTATGAGGATCATGCGCAGTTCCTTACTACAGGGAGCAGGTATAATGAACTTTTCAATTTATCGGTTACCGATTATAAGGGATGGGCCCGTGGCCTGCAAAAGACTGGCTACGCTACCGACAGAGCTTATGCCAACAAACTCATCAAGCTTATCGAAGATTATGAATTATACCGCTTCGATAACAAAAACTATCGTCGGGGCATTACACGCCAACAACGCGAACAAGCCAAAAAACAGGAAATTGCACAAGCCAACTGGACACATCAGCCTTATAAAACACACGGACTTATTTATGTTGTGGCAGTTAATGGTGATACCTATGCCGGAATCGCCAATGAGTTCGGATTCAAGGAAAGAGACTTACTTAAATTCAACGAAGTACCGGAAGGTTTTCCGTTAAGCGAAGGGGATATTGTGTATTTCCAGAAGAAAAAAGCAAGAGCCGATATGCCTTATTTTGAGCATGTTGTTCAGATAGGGGAATCTATGTACAGTATTTCACAAAAATATGGAGTACAACTCCGAAATTTATACAGATTAAACAAAAAGAGTTACGAGTACGTTCCGGAAGAAGGAGATGTGCTTAAACTTAGATAATAAACCATTTAAACCAAATTATGAAGAAAATATTTTTTATTGTTATTGCGTTTGCTGTTGTTACAACATTCGTTTATTCTCAAACTACTGAAGATACCGTAAAAGTAGATCCAAAGTGGAAATTAGAAGGTGTCACAGGTATTAATTTCTCGCAAACATCGCTCAAAAACTGGGCCGGTGGGGGTGAAAATTCACTTGCCGGAAACGCCTATCTCAACGGAGCATTGCTTTACAAATCGGGAAAATGGGCGTGGGATAACAATCTTGCTTTAGATTACGGATTGGCTCGTACAGCATCAACAGGAGTCAGAAAGAGTACCGATAAAATAGATTTTGCATCAAAACTTGGTTATCAGGCTAAAGAAAAGCTCTTTTATACTGGTCTTTTCGATTTTAAAACTCAATTTGCCGAAGGCTACAACTATGCCGTAACGCCCAGCAAACGCATTTCTAACTTCATGGCGCCGGGTTATGGTACACTTTCTCTTGGATTGGATTATAAACCTAACGACAATTTTTCGCTATACTATTCGCCTTTAGCTGCAAAATTTACATGGGTTCTTGATGATGAATTTTCTAATGCGGGAATGTTTGGTGTAGATCCGGGAAAACGTTTTAAAGGCGAGTTCGGATCCTATTTGAAGACTGTGTATAAGTTGCAAATTATGGAAAATGTAGATTTAATTTCAAAAGCCGATTTCTTTACGGCATACGATAAGAGTTTCGGAAACATTGATGTGGACTGGGACGTTCTACTAAGTATGAAGATCAATAAATACCTGAGCTCAACATTTAATACCACATTGCGATACGATGACGATGTGGATTATATTGATAAAAATGGTGTTTCGCGTGGCCCGCGCGTACAGTTTCGTCAGATACTGGGCATCGGTTTAGCTTATAAATTTTAAAAAAATATGATATACAACACTCAAAAGAAAAAACTGGTTTTACCGGAGTACGGTAGGAATATACAGAATATGGTTGACCATTGCGTAACGCTAAAAGATAAGGAAGAGAGAAAAAAATGTGCTTATGCGGTTGTTGACATTATGGGAAATATGTTCCCTCATTTGCGAGACGTTAATGACTTCAAGCATATCTTGTGGGATCATTTGGCTATAATGGCTGATTTTAAACTCGAAATCGATTATCCTTATGAAGTGGTGACCAAAGAGGAACTAAGAACCAAACCCGGAAAGCTTAATTACAGTCGCCCAACAATGAAGTACAGACATTATGGAAAATTGCTGGAAAAAATGATTGCGATTGCTGCGGATATGGAAGATGGAGAGAAGAAAGATTATCTTATAGCTCAATTAACAACACAAATGAAAAAGTCTTATTCACAATGGAATAAAGATGTTGATGATGAGAAAATACTTGCCGATTTGTTTGAAATTTCCGGTAGAAAGATTCACTTAGATGACGAGAATTATTCCATTGCTGATGTTAAAAGCACTTCCTCAAGACGCAGATTAAAATCGATTAAGTCGCAACGACGAAAATAGCAAATGATAACTAAGGACGAAGTCATCAGAATTGGGAAGTTGAAGAAATCTCACGGAATTAAAGGGGAGATTTCACTTGTTTTTGATAAGCCGGTGTATGCCGATATCGATACAGAATTTTATTTCTTGGATATTGATGGTATTTTCGTTCCTTTTCTTCTTGAAGAAATCTCCTTCACCACCGATACAAGTTCGCGTGTCAAATTCGAAGATATTGACGATGAAGCAAAGGCTTCTCAATTTGCGAACCTACACGTATTCTTGCTTCGCAAACAGGTGCCTGAAGCCTCTGACGATGATGCCTACGATTGGAGTTTCTTTATTGGTTATACGGTTTTTGACCAGCATTTACGAGATTTAGGGGTTATCGAAAGCGTTGACTCCGCTACCATAAACGTTCTTTTTGTCGTTATGAAAGGAGAAGAAGAGCGGCTTATTCCTGCTACTGAAGATTTTATTTTCGAAATAAACGACGATAAGAAAATTATTCGTATGAACTTGCCTGATGGCTTGATCGAATAAATGTAGAGACGGTGCGTGCACCGTCTTCATCAACCGCTGCCCACACATGTCCTTTCTCCAACTTTGCAATGTAAGTATCGGATATCCCTCAAAGAAAGAGCCGAAAATCGTTCAAAAGAACCTGGATCTTTTAGCAGACAAAGGCGAGTTGATTGCGTTGATCGGTAAAAATGGCTGCGGAAAATCTACTTTACTGCGGTCAATCGCTTGCCTGCAGCCGATTTATTCCGGAAAAATCCTGATCAACGGCGAAGATCTTTCGGAGAAAACGCCTAAGCAGCGTGCGTTACTGATTTCTATTGTTCTCACCGATCAACGGTCGGTTGCGGCTTTCAATGTCAAAGAACTTATCTCTATCGGGCGCGATCCTTACACCGGATGGCTGGGTAGTCTATCGGCTGACGATGAGAAAATAATTACCGAATCCATTGAAATGGCAAACCTACAAGGTTTTGAAAACAGGAATATCCACGAGTTGTCGGATGGTGAACGTCAACGAGTTTTTATCGCACGGGCATTGGCACAAAATACACCGATTATTCTGCTTGACGAACCTACTTCACATCTCGATTTACCCAACAGGATCAGTATTTTACTGTTACTTCAAAAACTGGCTCGTGAAACCGGGAAAACGATTTTCATCTCTACACACGAGCTGGAAACAGCCATGCAGGTGGCCGATAAAATTTGGCTGATGGAAAAATTGAATGGAGTGAAAATCGGAATCCCGGAAGATATGGTTTTGCAAGGCACTTTCGATAATGTTTTTGCACACACTTCATATGATTTTGATAAGGAATACGGCAGCTTTGTGGTAAAAAAGATGCTCGACAAGCAAATTTCAACTCAAGTAGATAATCCCAACAGTTTAATGGCGCGCTGGACAACAAAGGCTTTATCCCGAAAAGGTTATCATATTTTACCCGATGCTCCGTTAAAAGTATCGATGGACGAAAACCGTAATATCTGGACGATCTATTCTCCCAATCAAACGTTGCAGGCAAACAGTATAGAAGAGATGCTTCAAAAGATTTCAAGTTTTTACGTTTAATTATATTTCGAACTCTTTTTGGATTGTCAGGGTGCTTGTTTTTTTTTATCTTTGCAAATCCTTTGCAATTACTTCATTTAATGAATCATCAAAAGCGAAAAATAGCAGTTTTAGGTTCCACAGGCTCCATCGGCACACAAGCGCTGGATGTTATATCACAGCATTCAGATCGTTTCGAAGCATATGCTTTAGTTGCCAACAATCAGGTGGATAAACTGATTGAACAGGTTCGCCAATTCAAACCCGAGTTGGTTGTTATTGCAAATGAATCAAAATATGCTGTATTGAAAGAAGCGCTTGCGGATCTGCCCGTAAAAGTTTGGGCTGGTCCTGATGCTATTAACCAAGTTGTTCAGGACTCAGAAATTGATATTGTGCTAACAGCGATGGTCGGTTTTGCAGGATTAAAACCAACAATTTCAGCAATAAAATCGCGAAAAACCATTGCTTTGGCGAACAAGGAAACGTTGGTTATTGCCGGTGAGTTGATTACCAAGCTGTCTTTAGAGAACAGAACGCCTGTGTTACCGGTTGATTCGGAGCACTCGGCTATTTTTCAGTGTCTGAACGGTGAAGGAAATAATGAAATCGAAAAAATATTACTCACTGCATCAGGAGGCCCGTTTCGAAACTTCTCGATGGAGCAGCTGCAAAAAGTAACCAAAGAGCAGGCGCTCAATCATCCAAATTGGAATATGGGTGCAAAAGTCACCATAGATTCATCTACGCTAATGAACAAGGGACTGGAAATGATTGAAGCCAAATGGCTTTTCGATGTAAATCCCTCGCAGATTGAGATAATCGTGCATCCGCAATCCATCATTCATTCCATGGTTCAGTTTAAAGACAGGTCGATTATGGCACAAATGAGCTTGCCCGATATGCGAATGCCCATTCAATACGCTCTCTCTTATCCTGATAGACTTTCGTCGGAAACACGACCGGTTAATTTCTTCGAACTTTCTACTTTAACGTTCGAAAAACCCGATACAAAAAAGTTTCGTAACCTGGGTCTGGCATGCAAATCTATCGAAACCGGAGGTAATATGCCGTGTATAATGAATGCTGCGAACGAAATTGCTGTGGAGCTGTTTTTGCAAGAAAAAATTGGTTTTCTGCAAATGAGTGATCTCATTGAACAAACAATGTCAAAAACTGTTTTTATCCAGAATCCCTCCCTGGAAGATTATATACAAACCGATGCCGAAGCCCGGAAGATTGCGCTTGAAGTATCGAAATCAATAAATTAAACAATTAAATGGAGACTTTTTTAATTAAAGCGTTACAACTGATACTGAGCTTGTCTATTCTCGTTGTTATTCACGAATTTGGACATTTTATTTTTGCACGAATGTTCAAAATCAGGGTAGAAAAGTTTTATCTTTTCTTCGATCCGTGGTTTGCATTATTCAAATATAAACCCAAAAACAGCGATACTGAATACGGAGTAGGTTGGTTGCCGTTGGGCGGTTATGTGAAAATATCGGGGATGATAGACGAGTCTATGGACAAGGAACAGATGGCTCAACCTGTTCAACCGTGGGAGTTTCGTGCAAAACCGACGTGGCAACGACTTCTTGTAATGATTGGCGGCGTATTATTTAATGTTATTTTGGCTTTCTTTATTTACTCAATGATCGTTTTTCGCTGGGGCGATTCGTATATTCCGATGAGTCAGGTAAAATTGGGGATGGAGTATAGCGAAACTGCGGAAAGAGCCGGTTTTCAGGATGGCGATATCCTTTTATATGCTGATGGGAAAGAAATTATTGACCGGGCAGGAGTTGTTGATAATTTTGCAGCACAGATTATTGATGCTAAAACGGTTACTGTAATGAGAAACGGACAGGAAGTAAATATTCAGATGCCCGATGATTTTGTTCAGCAGCTCATGCGAGATAAAAAGGGTTTTGCCGGATACAAAGATGATGTACCAACTGTAGTAGATAAGATTCAAAAAGGCTCCGAAGCAGAAAAAATGGGTCTTATTAAAGGAGATAGCCTGGTGAGCGTGAACGGTATTGCAACCCCCACTTTTATGGATTTCAGGAATGAACTTCAGAAGAATAAAGGCCAGCAAATATCTGTAGATTACTATCGGGATGGAGTGTTACAAACCGCTGCAGCTCAGTTAGATACAACAGCTGTGTTAGGGTTTAATATTGCGTCGTATCTGGTAACAGATCATTATTCGTTTTTTGCTTCATTTCCCGCGGGAATAAATTATGGAATACGTACTCTGAAAGGCTATGTTTCTCAATTCAAACATATTTTCACTAAAGAGGGAGCTTCATCATTGGGCGGTTTCGGAACTATAGGAAACCTTTTCCCGGCAAAGTGGAACTGGTATTCATTTTGGATGATGACTGCCTTTTTATCGGTTATTCTGGCATTCATGAATATCCTCCCTATCCCAGGACTGGATGGAGGACATGTTCTCTTTCTTCTCTTTGAAGTGGTTTCAGGAAGAAAGCCCAACGATAAATTTCTGGAATACGCCCAAATTGCCGGTATGGTTTTGCTCATAGGCTTGGTTTTGTATGCTAACGGAATGGATCTTATAAGAGCAATATTTAAGTAGTGGTAAAAGAGCCAGCAACCAAGACTAATAGACTATAGATGAAGAAAGATCTTAAGAAAGTCTAATAGTCTGAATGTCTAACAGTTTAATTGTCAAGATAAATTGAAAATTTCAGAACTCATAGATCAGACCCAAAAACCGGTATTTTCTTTTGAACTGCTACCTCCGTTGAAGGGTAACAGCATCAAACAGGTTTTCGATACCATTGATCGGTTAAAGGAGTTTGGCCCGAAATACATAAACATCACCACTCACCACAGCGAAAATATCTATAAAGAAGATGTGGATGGTACAATTCGAAAAGTGAACGTTCGTAGACGGCCAGGTTCAGTAGCGATTGCAGCCGCAATTAAGAACAAATATGGAATCAGGGCTGTTCCGCATATTATTTCGCAGGGTTTTTCAAAAGAAGAGACGGAGTATGCTCTTATCGATTTAGCGTTTTTAGGTGTTACTGATTTGCTATTGCTTCGTGGTGATACCAAGAAACTTGATATCGAACAGCGAAAAATGGATTGTCATCCTTATGCAACCGGGCTACAGGAGCAAGTGAATAATTTTAATCAAGGAATCGCTATAGATAGTTCTTTAATATCTGCACCCGAAACTCCTTTCACATACGGAATGGCATGTTATCCTGAAAAGCATGAAGAATCACCGAATATGGAATCGGAGATTTTTTATACTAAAATGAAAGCTGATAACGGCGCTGATTATCTGGTAACCCAAATGTTTTTCGATAACCGGAAGTATTTCGATTTCGTTGACAGATGTCGTGCCGAAGGCATAACTATCCCTATTGTGCCCGGCATTAAACCCATTCATTTGAAGAATCAACTTAATGTTCTTCCTAAGATATTCAGAACCGAAATACCCGAGGATTTGGCGTGTGAACTTCGTAAATGTAAAACCGATACCGATGCCGTTGAGGTAGGAGTAGAGTGGTGCCTCTTGCAAAGTAAGGAGTTAATGCAACACAATGTTCCAGGTATTCATTACTACGCGTTAGGCGCTACCGAGAGCATTTATCGGGTTGCTAAAGAGGTTTACTGAGTTTAGAAGATTTTGATGAT
The DNA here is from genome assembly GCA_002316835.1 of Bacteroidales bacterium UBA1035. Taxonomy (GTDB): domain Bacteria; phylum Bacteroidota; class Bacteroidia; order Bacteroidales; family Dysgonomonadaceae; genus Petrimonas. Next base: position 20,166 of record DCEG01000071.1, read on the forward strand.
ATAAGTATCCAACGGTTTGAGCCTATCTGATACTTAAGTAACTTTTTTCATCCGTCAGACCTATAATTGGTCAGACGGATTTTTGTTTTATCTCCTTACACAGTTGTAATGTATAGTAATAAAACTAAAGTTTGTTAATTTTTCCACTCTAAAAATACAACATTCTTCCAACCGTAAAATAAACAATAGCAGCGATCAGCGCACTCACTGGAATTGTTAATATCCATGCCACAAGGAGTTTTTGAGTAACACCCCAACGAACTGCTGATAATCTTTTGACAGAGCCAACGCCGATAATTGCTCCCGTAATGGTGTGTGTTGTGCTTACCGGAATTTTCAGAAGTTCAGTAAGGTAAAGTGTTAAGGCGCCCGCTGTTTCCGCAACAACTCCTTCAAAAGGTGTTACTTTAGTAATGCGAGTTCCCATCGTTTTCACGATCTTCCATCCACCAGACATCGTTCCAAGAGATATGGCAAAGAAACAGGAAAACGCTACCCAGTTGGGTAAATCGCTGATAGACTCGATCCCGTATCCTATTTCGGGATGTTGTATGTGAGTTGCTATTAAAGCGGCTGCAATAATGCCCATTACTTTCTGTGAGTCGTTTAGTCCGTGCCCGATACTGAACAGAGCCGATGAAACCAACTGGAAATGCTTAAACCATGAGTTCGCCTTGTGCGGATTTGCACGTTTTACAGACCATTGTAAAACTATCGTCAGAGTCATGGCAACTACCATCCCTACTAGTGGTGCTAAAAAGATGAATGAAGCTATTTTTACAATCACCGGAATTTTAATTACCGAAAGACTTGCCCATTTTGCTATTGCTGCACCGGCAAAGCTGCCAATCAGCGTATGAGAAGATGATGAAGGAATCCCCAGCCACCATGTTAATAAATTCCACATAATAGCTGCGATTAATCCGGAGAAGATGATAGGAAGTGTTATGAATTCGGCAATAACCGTTTTAGATACAGTATCGGCTATCCCAAAACCACCAATAAGATATTTGGCAATGAAAAAGGCGACAAAATTAAACATGGCTGCCCATAGGACGGCCTGAAAAGGAGTCAGCACTTTGGTGGAGACGATTGTGGCAATGGAGTTTGCGGCATCATGAAAACCGTTTATAAAATCGAAAATAAGTGCTAAAGCGATAATAACAATTAATAACGTCATACGGATAATTTATAAAAGAGATAAAAATGTGAAATGAATAACTGAGAGATTTAACCCTTTATGCGTATTTGACAATAATTGTTTTGATAATTTTCCCTACGCCTTCGGCAGCATCAGTAGCTTTTTCAAGTTCAAACATGATTTCTTTCTCTTTGATCAACTCAATACTGTCTTTTTGATTTTCAAACAAGTCTAGCAGGAAGTGCTCGTATACGTCATCTCCCTTATTTTCAATAATATGCAATTCACGACAATATTCCGATACTCTTTTTCTGCTTTTCTTCAGAACATCCAATTCGTTAACGGCTTTTTCTATTTGTACGTTTGCTTCAATAATCAACTCAACCATTGCTTTAGCTGCTGAAGGCATTTCCTTAGGATTATACAGAAAGATTTTCTTAGCTGCACTGTTAATGTAGTCTGTTATATCGTCCATTTTGGTTGCCAGGTTATGAATATCTTCCCGATCAAAGGGCGTGATAAATGTAGAGTTTAACTCGTCGAAAATTTTGTTGGAAAGGGCATCGCCTTTTCTTTCTTCATCTTTAATTCTCTTGTAGTAGTCGGCTGCATTTATGTGATTGCCCTTCTCTACAAACTCCAACATCAGTATTGAAGCTGATCTGATTACTTCTACAATTCCCTTTAAAAGAGGAAAGAACTTGGGTTCCTTGGGTGTGAACTTGCTGAAAAATGAATTGTTCATTGTTCTTTTTAATAATTACGAATTTATAAAATAGCGGTTGAGGAATAGGCGTTGGTCATTCAATCGGCGAAAGCCTATGAGCAAAAATCATGTAAAAGTACTTTATTTTTTTTAATTTTAAGACAAGACAAAATAAAAAAATATTGATTGTTTGTAATTGTTTTTCATCCTTTGTTTTCTGATAAACGAAAGGACTCTGCTTACTGGCGAAAATTGGATTGTTGTTCATTTTATGTTCTGAAATTCATCGAAAAGTAGTTAGTTATTAACAGCCTTTTCAGTTTCGCTCTTTTTCACTACTTTTGTAATCAAGAATTAAGGTTGTATGTATTTTCGCGATATCATAGGGCTTCAGGATGTTAAAAAGCATTTGATCGATTCCGTAAAACGGGGTTTAATTCCACATGCCCGGATATTTTATGGTCCTGAGGGTGTAGGGAAACTGCCGTTGGCAATAGCTTATGCCAGATACCTGAGTTGTGAGAATAAAGGTTCGGAAGATTCCTGCGGAAATTGCCCGTCGTGTCACAAGTTCGATAAATTGATGCATCCCGATTTACACTTTGTATTCCCTGTGGTGAAATCGAAAGTAAGCGATGAATATTTACCTGAATGGCGTGAGTTTCTGAGTGGGAACACTTATTTCAACCTAAACAATTGGCTGAATTTTATCAATGCGGAAAATGCGCAAGGTATTATCTACTCGAAAGAGAGCGACGAAATCATCCGTAAGCTAAGTCTAAAGGTTTACGAGGCTCCCTACAAAATAATGATCGTGTGGTTGCCTGAAAAAATGCATGATGCATGTGCCAATAAATTGTTGAAAATGATTGAGGAACCGCCGAATAATACGATTTTTCTACTCGTTTCTGAAGATTTGGAAAACGTGTTGCAGACTATCCAGTCGCGTTGTCAGCCCTTGAACATTAAAGCCATTGAGTATGATGAAATGGTAGCTTCCATCCAAACTGTTTACGGACTGCAGAACGAGGATGCAACATCAGTGGCCCGAATTGCCGGAGGGAGTTTTTTAAAGGCCATCAACATTATACAATCGGCAGACGATAATAAATATTTCTTTTCATTGTTTAAAGAAATGATGCGCTCTTCAGTTTCAAGAAATATTAAAGCGATAAAGGCGGTTGCCTCGGAGATAGCATCCATAGGACGTGAAACACAGAAAAGTTACTTGTTGTATTGTCTCAGACTGTTTCGGGAGTTTTTCATCTGCAATCTCAACGAACCCGAAATGGTATACCTCAATGCTGAGGAACTGACATTTGGTGAGCGTTTTGCACCGTTTATAAATGAGAAAAACATTCAGCCGTTCAGCGATGAGTTTCAACTTGCCTACAGGCAAATTGAGCAAAACGGAAATGCAAAAATTATATTTTTGGATTTGTGCCTGAAAGGCACCATGTTATTAAAACAATAAAAAGTAATTCAGCAGTAATTCAATAGATATTAGTTGTGGCGGAAAATAATTCAACGCCACGATGAATAACGCGAACAAAGTGAGCGAATAACAATTGAATTACACGCAGTGAATGTCAATATATATATTATGGACAGAGAAAAATTATCAGATAAATTGGCGGATATCGTTCCTGAACAAGTGACGACCGTGCGAAATACAGGAGGCTGCAAAGGATGTCCCCGACACTCTACTAAACTACACGTTTACGACTGGCAGCATGACTTTCCGGAAATGCAGGTACTGACAAATATGGTAGAAGTGCAGTTTAAAAATACGCGGAAAGGATACTTCTTAAATAGCAATAATATTGAATTGAATAAAGGCGACATTGTTGCTGTTGAAGCTTCTCCCGGACACGATATTGGAACGGTTACACTAACCGGCAAGCTGGTTGAGTCGCAGATGAGGAAAAATAATTATCGTGAAGACGGTAATGGTGGCCCAAGACGAGTTTACCGCACTGTGCGCCTGGCGGATATGGAGAAGTACGATTTGGCGAAAGCCAAAGAAGAACCAACCATGATCCGGGCAAGGGAGATGGCAGAAAACCTGGGCTTAAATATGAAAATTGGAGATGTTGAGTATCAGGGGGATGGGAATAAGGCTATTTTTTATTATATCGCTGATGAGCGGGTTGATTTTCGTCAGTTGATTAAAGATTTTGCTTCCGAATTCAGGGTGAAAATCGAGATGAAACAAATTGGTGCGCGTCAGGAAGCAGGCAGAATTGGTGGAGTAGGGCCTTGCGGACGTGAATTGTGCTGTAGCAGCTGGATGTCTAGTTTTGTATCGGTATCTACTGCAGCAGCGCGCTATCAGGACATATCCTTTAATCCGCAGAAACTGGCCGGGCAATGTGGAAAACTAAAATGTTGCATGAACTACGAAGTTGATGCTTATGTGGAAGCAAACAGAAAGCTGCCATCGCGCGAAATTGTACTACAAACAAGAGACAGCGATTATTTTCATTTTAAAACCGATATCTTATCTGGTCAGATTACTTACTCTACCGATAAGAACAATCCGGTGAATCTGGAGACAATATCCAAAGATCGAGCATTTCATATTATCGAGTTAAACAAAAAAGGGAAAAAGCCTCCCAAACTGGTATCTGAGAATGAAGCTGGTGAAGTAAAGGAAGAAACTATTCAAAACGACTTGCTTGGAGATCAGAGTATTACACGTTTTGATAAAAAGGAAGGTGAAAATTCATCCAGAAGGAGAAAACCAAGAAGAGGAAGACCCGATAATAGAAAAAGGGGAGGGAAGCCAAAACGAAATGAGGAATAAACTGCTCATCAGTCTTTTTGTTCTTTTAACTTCTCTTTCGTCGTGCAACGAAGGGGAGGTTTATTACAGTTTTCATCCAATTAAGAATAACAGCTGGAATAAGCAGACTGCGTTTAATTTTTTACTTGATTCGCTTTCTGTTGATCCTAATGTGAGATACGACGTTATGTTTGAAATTGTGAATAATAGTCAATACGCGTATCAAAACATCTGGTTATATGTTCAGCAAAATATTACAGATAATGTTTTTGTGAGTGATACTATCGAAATAAATCTGACTGATTCTAATGGAAAGTGGCTTGGAAAGGGAAGCACCGGACTGTATCAGTTATCAATCCCTTATAAAACTTCTGTAGCCTTAGATTCGACGAGAGCTTATCTAATCCGTATCCGTCATGGGATGAGAGGCAACTCCATTAAAGGAATTGAAAAAGTTGGAGTATTAGTTAAATAGGAATTATTATAACACCTTCGACTTTGTGGTTGTTAGTTTTATTGGAGCAGTGTTTAGACCTGTACGGTAATTTTATTTTGCCTGTGCACTTTCCATAGGTTGAATATTACAGATCATTTTGAAATTAATATTTATGATCTCGTTAACCTTTAACATACCCATCATTTGCACGGGTGGTTCCAATCCAAAATCACGTATATTTATGTCTTTTTCAACATCAAAAGTATAGCTTGTGCCATTCTTGTTGCTTTTAATGGGGAAATTGTATTTTTTTGTAACTCCTGTAATGGTGACTGCTACCACGGCAGTTCCTGATGAAGGCATGGATGTTGTTGGCAGATCAATATGATCTAATTGAATATTCATTGTTGGATACTCATCTGATTTCACTAGTTTATAGAAGTCTCTGAGTGCCATCTTGTTAGTAGAATTGAAATTTTTTACAGGCACTATGAGTTGGTTCTCGCTCAAATAAAGCTTATTATTATTTTGCGATGCAGTGATAATCATGTTTTTCTGAATGAAGTTTTCACTGTTTTGTGTCAGTTTGAAATTAACTATATTGGTAGTACCGTATATAGACAAACTGCTGTTTTTATTCACATCAACAGATACGGCTACTGAAGATGTTTGTGCGGTAACAACTCCTATAGTTAAGATGCATGTAAGAAATAATGTGAATAAGATTTTCATTTCTATTTTTTATTAGTGTAAAAAGCAGATCGGTAAAATTGCCGATCTGCTTATTTATATGATTTTTAAAATGCTATTGAGCCTTGTAAAGTCAAACCATCAAATTCTGCACCGTCGTTAATTGATCCGGTTGGGAATCCGTTGTATTTTTGCTTTACATATTCAACTTTAGCCATAATGTTCTTTGTCATATACCATCCGGCTGCAACTGCTACCCGGTTTATGTCAATTTCGTAATGACCCGGCTTGTCTTTAGCAGCTCCCATATCAGCCTTCATTGTGTTATAACGGCCGCCTATGTAAAAGTTTTCATCTGCTCCGAAACGAAATACCAAATCAGTAACAAATTGACTGGATTTCCTTTTGTCAGGTTCGCTTGCAGCACTTCCGCCTGCATTTTCAAATGTGGAGAATGATTCAATTGAAAATCCTTGAACAGGAGTATATTTCAAAAATAAGTTCCCCATTGCGGCGGCTACTTTATTTCTAAAACCGGGATTAAAACGTCCATTTGCGTATGTGCCTGTACCAGGACCTGTACTGTACATCACTCCATAATAGTTTGATCCGGTACGGTCACCTCCAAAAAGGGTGTTACTTACAGAACCAGCAGTGTAATATCCTGATGCACTGGCGCGCAATCTGAATTGCTCATTGAATTGTTTGTCATAAGCCAATTTCCCAATCAATGCAGGATTATGTTTTCCGTTTGAATAGCGAGTTTGCGTGCGGGTTGTATCAATTTTGGTCAAATCGTTATTGAGTTTACCATTAGTAATGGCTCCAACCACTATGAAATCTCCAACGTGAACATCAACTTCAGCACCGATTTCTGTTGAAAATTCATCCATAATATGATTTTCCATAAATGGATTATAGAATGTCATACCACCGTCTGAACGACGAAAATGCGCATCACCGTAGTTAACGTCAAACTGACCCACTTTAATGGTGGTATATTTCATGATTTCATTCACGAAATCTAATCCTAAAAATTCCATTTTATCGAATTGCAAGAAACCGCCCTTTACCCATGTTTCGTTATGATGTCTCGATGCCAGATAAACTTCAAAATTCAAATAAACTCCATCCGATAAGTTTGACTTAACGTAAAGATTAGCTTGTGGTAATCCAAAACCGCTGGTCAACGGAACCAGGGAATTAGCAGCGGGATTTGCATAATTATAGCTATAACCGCTTGCTCTTGTCACAGCATTGCTGTGATCGAGTATCGAAAAAGGAAGTGTTAAAGCACCGCCCAACTGTACATTGAAACCATCGAATTCGGTTTTGGTTTTTGGAGTTTCAAAAACATTAATTCCGTCCTTGTTTGTTGGACGCAATTGAGCAAACAACATGCTTGATGCAAGCAATGTAGCAACTAATAGTAGACCTCTCTGTCTCATTTTAATTAATTTTCTTAGGGTTTAAATTTGTAGATTTGTATAATAAAAAGAAATTTGTATTTAATTGAATTGAACAGCAGGTCCCTCAAAAGTTACATTATAATTAACTGTAACCTGATCACCAACCTTCATAACTCCTAACATTGCTGTGGGAGCCTTCATTTTATAATTGCTCATTTTAACAGGTAAGCTTCCGGTGAAAGTATAAGTTCCGGGTTTTACTTCCTTGCCCTTTGCTTCAAGTGTTACGGCTTTTGATGCTCCAGCCATTGAAAGTGTCCCGTTAACTGTCAAGTTAATGTCCGATCCATTTACGGAAACTGATTTCACTTCAGACATTTTAAAGTTGATAGTTGGATTTTTTGGTTCATTAAATGCTTCGTGGGTTTTTTTGTCCATCAGTTTCTCTCCATTGATAATTGACTTCACGGGAACATTTACATTTAATGCTGTTACTGTGTTGTTTGAAACGATTAACTCACCTGATGCCTGAGTTGATGTGGTTGTGTAAGGATGAACATTTGTGGTTCCTGCTATGGTAACTGTCGATGACTTAATTTTTAGCGTTTGAGCATTGATTGTTATACCAGCTGAAACAAAGGCAAATACAATCAGCATTACCGATAATTTTAAAAAAAAGTTCTTTTTCATTGTTTTGTTGTTAGAGTTTTGTTTAATGTTGTTATTTTATAAATAGCTGTCCTATAGTATTACTAGGAATATTTTTTAGATTGAACT
>DCEG01000071.1:28285-30669 GCA_002316835.1 Bacteroidales bacterium UBA1035
ATTGAACTCTTTAATTTTTAATAACGCTAATAAGCAACTTTAAATTCTTTTGGAGATGAGGCTTGTTTTTATAAATTCAGTTTAATTTCCTTTTTTTTAATCATTAATCCTATAGTTTGAGTAGGATGCTGACGTGAAAAAAAAGAAATGCAAAAATCACTTCAATAAATGGTTCAAAAAAATCAAAAAATTATTCACAAGTTTCAGGACAATTATATTTGGTCTCGTCTATAATCTGCCTGAGTGTTTTTGCTGAGAGGATTTCAACTATCTGACAACTGAACTTTTTCCAGTAATTATTGGCTGTGCATTGGTGTGATACCCTCTCGCAGTAACTCTTGTTCTTTAAACATTCTACTATTAAAATCTGATCAAACGCACTATATATGTCAAGCATTGTAATTTCACTGGCCGGCTTTGCGAGCATATAGCCACTCCCACGACCACGAGTATTTGAAATCAATCCTTTAAGCTTGAGGGCACTTATAATGTAGTCTAAATATTTCACTGAAATATTTTGATTCGCAGCAATGTCTTTTTGCAATATACCTGATTGCTCATCGCAATTGGCAATTTCGATCATTGTTCTAAGGCCATATCGTATTTTCGAATTAATTTTCATACTCCATGAAAAACTATGCAAAGATAGTGCAAATTTTTAAGATGAAATACTTTCTATATGTTTTTTTTATGTTCATCAAATGATTGTTTTACAAACAGTATATTTTACATATTAGACTGTTGTTCTTTCACTGTTAACTTCCTGGAAATATCATCGTACTGAGCTTTACACGAGTTAGTTGTATTCGTGTCTTGTTGTTAGATGAAAAAAACTCCATTGACGAAATTTGAAAAGGTAAGCGTCATTATGTCAGAATATAGCCTGTTGCAAAATATAGGCTCCGGCACCAAAAGTATATCCGATAAGTGCGATCAGGGAAATGCGTTTCAGGTACCAGCCAAACGATACTTTTTCGAGTCCCATAAAAACAACACCGGCAGCGGAGCCGATAATCAGGATACTTCCGCCAACCCCGGCACAATAGGCAAGGAAGTGCCAGAATACTCCGTCTTCAACAAAGTTTTGCATGAATACAGGATCGGACATGGTACTCACTACAGCCGGGTCTAAAACCGGATACATACCGATTGCTGCTGCTACAAGGGGCACATTATCAACAATGGCTGATAATATCCCAATGGTGTATCCCTGAGCATAAACGTTTGGCAGGTGTTTCGCCAAAAATGCAGCCGATTGTTGCAAAAGACCGGCACTTTGCAGCGCATCGACGGCCAATAGTATTCCAAGGAAAAACATGAGGGTAGAGAAATCGACCCGTCCCAACACTTTCGATACGCGAAGCTTCAAATTTTCGTTCAGTTGTTCCTTCTGATTATACAGAATTTCTGTATAAATCCATAACAGGCTCACGCCTAAAAGAAGCCCAATGAATGGAGGCAGGTGCGTAACTCCTTTAAAGACGGGTGATAAAACCAATATGGAAACCCCGAAAATGAGAATTCCCAATCGATCTTTTTTCTGCATATAAAGAAGTAATTCGGAGTTTTCCCTTTCTTCCGTTTGTACATTTTCTTCTTTGATACTGCCTCTCAAAAAGAATTGAGCTATAAAAACGGGTACTATCATGGATATAAGGCTTGGGAAGAATAGCTGCGGTATGATGTTTGTGGTGATATTTCCTTTAACCCACAACATAATAGTTGTAACATCACCAATCGGCGACCAGGCACCGCCACTGTTAGCCGCGATAACAATTATACTGCCAAAAAGCCAACGTTCCCGTGGTTCGGAAACAATTCGACGCGTAAGCATGATCATTACAATGGTTGTAGTAAGGTTATCTAGTACGGCAGACATGAAAAACGTGATGAAACTGATTAGCCAGAGCAACTGACGTTTTTTCCGTGTGGTTATTCTTTCGGTAATATAGGTAAACCCGCCATGAACGTCAATGAGCTCCACAATGGTCATTGCAGCCAGCAGGAAGAAAAGCATCTCGGCAATGTCGCCGATACTTTCCAGAATCTGATGATCTATTACAAAATGACGTACCTGAACCGCAAAAGTATGGTGGTTAAGTTCAGGATGTGAGGTGATATAATGGTTAAAAGTATCCGGAGATACGCTAAGCACAGTACTGGGTGCCAGATATACGTAAATAACCCATAAAAGAGTGCCAATTAGCAAAGCGACACTTGCCTTATTTATTTTTATGGTATGCTCCATCGCGATAAAGAAATACCCTGCGATGAAGATAATAATCATTGCAATAATCATATAGTAATCTTGTTTTTGGAGAATTTTTGCAAAGATATATAATAAATTGAAAAAATGTTCAATTTAATATAAAAAAGTAAACCCC
>DCEG01000071.1:30820-43350 GCA_002316835.1 Bacteroidales bacterium UBA1035
CCCCGGTAATGCAACCGGGGTATGAGTTTTTGTGAAGTGATTTTTTATTTTTTAGCAGGTTTTATTACCAGCTTTTCTTCATTTTCAGACAATACTTTCTTTAAATCGGATTGAAGCTTCTTAATTTCCCGTTCTTGATTGTGTATGGTAGTGAGTAGAGAGTTTAATTCTTCATTATCAACCGAATCGGGGAACTGGGCTTTAACACGATCGATGAAATCGCTCAGTACGTTCATGTAATTATTAAAAGCATCGTAAGGTGATTGGTACGGACTGAATTTGCTGTGCATCGACCCGTCGTAAAAATGCTTGGTGGACATGTAATAGAAATGGTCACTAGCTTGCAGGTACTGCCAATCTTTCTTCAATCGCCGGTCGTTAGTTAACCTTACTCTTTCGCTTATTTCGTAGAGAGCATTAAAAGCACTTTTTTGGAGCTTATTCCCTAACCATCTGCTTAGATCACGTTCTTCATCCGACCAAGAAATTGCCATCGGAACAGATACTGTACCGATGGGTTTATGAGTATCCATAATCTGGCTGGGCGTGGAAAACTCTATACCCTTATCGAAAGCAAATTTTGGGAGCGCTTTCATAAACTCAAATATTCCTGAATGCGATGGTTGAAGGTTACCGAATGTTTCGTAGTTCATGAAAATATTGAAAACCTCTTCCTGCTGCGAAGTGGCAGCAATCCACGATATGTATTTTTCGGCCGTAAGTGGATATTCTTTCCACGTGTAATCCGAGAAACGCAAAGAAATATCGTCGCTAAACTGTGAGTTGCGAAGTAGCAATTTCACGTTTGGCTGTTTTTCGGATTTATATACATAATTCGGGCTTCGCCACGATAGGATGAGTTTTGCTCCTTCCGAAATCATTTTGGTGTAGCCCATATTATATGCCATATCAGCAATGTCATCCGAAAAAATCATTTCGGTATTTCGCAAAACCTTTGGTTCCTGATCAAAAAGTAATTTTATCTTCTGCGTTTGTTGCTCTACCTGATTCTTGAATTCTATTGGATCGATCATGCTCGATAATGAATGTGCGTATGTTTCGGCTAAAAACTCAACAGCGCCCGTCCGGCTCAACTCCTTAAGTCCGTCAATTACTTCGGGCGCGTAAACTTCCATCTGGTCGAGTGCTACTCCCGATACCGAAATGGCAAATTTGAATTTTCCTTTGTAGGTATTGATCAGATCGAGTAACATGCGGTTTGCGGGAATGAACGATCGGGCAGCAATCTGCTGCATGATGTCTTCGTTTGAATAATCGTCGTAGTAATAATGATCCCTGCCGATATTGAAAAAACGATATCTTTTTAACCGGTATGGCTGATGAATTTGAAAATAAAAGCAAATTGTTTTCATATAGTAGTGTTATTTATTTTATTTCGTATGACAGATTCTGATGTAAGCTTCCTGTATGCTTTTCTGACGTAATGAACAAGTAAAAATCCTCCGATTACAATGACAGTTCTATAGGGTATAAAAGGGTTGTTGGGTAAGATATTCGTTAAAGAAATGACTATTAGCGCAAAATAGGCGATAACAATAATTACCAATAATATTATCAATAACTTTTTCGATGTCATTTTATATATGTTTTAGACGTTTAGACCACTTTGCTGACAGATTTCAGATCGCTTCGCTTTTAGATATTAATTGTCTGATGTCTTTGTTCTTTTTAAATTTATATTCGCCCAGTCTCCTTTTCGCCATTTCTCCCGGTCGCTCTTTTCTAATGCACCAAATTATCGTAAATCGCGCGTACTTTCTTGCCGGCATCTTCCCAAAGAATGTTGTCAACTTCACGCTTTCCTTCTTCTTTCAGAAATTCGGCCATTCCGGGATATGTGCAAATCGAGTACATTGCATCTGCCATAGCATCAACGTCCCAATAATCGGTTTTGATGACGTTATCTAATATCTCGGCACAACCTGACTGATAAGATATAATGCTCGGCACGTTGCATTGCATAGCTTCAAGTGGCGAAATACCGAAAGGTTCGGATACCGAAGGCATAACATACACATCACTCGATTTCAGCATCTCGTAAACTTGCTCTCCCCGAAGGAATCCTGTGAAGTGAAATCTGTCTGCGATACCTCTGTCGGCAACGAGACGTATCATTTGGTTCATCATATCGCCACTACCGGCCATCACGAACCGGATATGTTTACTCTTCTTTAATACTTGCGTTGCTGCATCTACAAAAAACTCGGGACCTTTTTGCATTGTGATCCTTCCAAGAAAAGTAATCACCTTTTCTTTTACCCCCGATATGCGGTCTATGGCCTCTATTTCAGGACTTAAAGGTTCTACGGCATTGTGAACAGTAGATACCTTCCACTCGGGTTGATGGTAGTTTTCAATTACGGTTTTGCGGGTAAGGTTGCTCACGCAAATAATATGGTCACAATGATCCATCCCGTTTTTTTCGATTCCGTAAACTGTTGGGTTCGGTTTCCCGCGGCTGCGGTCGAATTCTGTAGCATGCACGTGAATAACCAGTGGTTTTCCGCTTATACTTTTGGCGTGCAGGCCCGAAGAGTAGGTGAGCCAGTCGTGAGCGTGAATAATATCATAATCGTATGTCCTGGCGATAACGCCGGTAACGATGGAGTAATTGTTGGTTTCTTCCAGAATATTGTTCGGATATCTGCCTGAGAACTCTAAACAACCCAGGTCATTGGTATTCATGTAGTTGAAGTCGGCATAAATATTGTCACGCAGCCAGAAATATTCTTCCGGATTCATGAATTTTTCCAACCTTGCCTTGGCTGTTTCCCAATTTACATCGCGCCAGACAATGGGAGTATTGTTACAGCCAATTATTTTCAGAAAACTCTGGTCTTCATCACCCCATGGTTTAGGAATTACAAACAGGATTTCCATATCTTCCTGTTTAGCCATACCCTTGGTTAGGCCATAACTTGCGGTTCCAAGTCCGCCCAATATGTGAGGCGGAAATTCCCACCCTAACATCAGTGCTTTCATTTGTTTATGTTTTTAGATCCAAGAACCAAGACATTAGAACCAAGACTTTTGCGTTGAAATGTTCATTGTCGCGTCTGGCGCGTTGAACGGGAGCCTGCGTTTCTATTTATTTGTTTTGGTCATGGGAGTTTCATCTGTTTATAATTTATGGCTTTAGCCGTTGGTTTATTGCTTTTTGCTTTACGTTGAATAGGTTTAATGAGCCACGTAGAGCCCAATCTTTTTTAAATAGTTCATATTAAATTACTTCACTTTTCTGCTAAAAGCCAATGGCTAACAGCTATTTATTTAGCCGAATGATTTTATAAGTTTTTTTGCACGCAATGTCTCAGCTACACTCATAGCGAAAGAATATCCACCGTGGGCGTAGAAAGGTGGGTTGGAATCGTAAAACTCAGACAGAGTTCCGATGCAATCGTTTTGCATCTGGTCTTCCAACTCAATCATTAACCGGTCTGCCAATGAAAGACCGCTCATACCGAAAACTTTCAGATAAGCTTCAATGTAAGCACCTACGAGCCATGGAAAGGCGCATCCATTGAAATAGGCATATTCTTTTTCATCGGTTGTTCCCATATAACGTGGACGATAATTATAACCTTTAGGACTTAAAGAGCGTACACCTACAGGAGTGATTAATTCTTTGGTAACGAAATCGACAACTGATTTTTTCTGACGCCTGTCCAATGGCGAATAATCCATGGAAACGGCAAAAATCATGTTTGGTCGAACATTCCGATCGGCATATGTACCGTCTACATAATCATACAAATAACCGGCATCGTTTAGAAATGTTTCCACAAATGATTGCTGTACTTTCAGTGCTTTCTTTTCAAAAGTTGCTACCAGTTTTTCTTTATTCACTGCTGTGGCTACCTCCTCTGCAAACTTCAGTGTGTTGTGCCATAACGCATTAAATTCAACCAGATATCCCGATCGTGGAGTTACCGGTTTTCCTTCGTGTAGAGCGTTCATCCAACTGACTGCGACATCGTGGCCGAACGTCGCAACTAAACCGTTCTCTTTGTCAACAGCTAAATTGGAGTGTTTGTTCGACAAAATAAAATCGATAACCGAAAAGAGAAAATCGACATATTTTTCTTTAAAAATCTGCTTGTTCTCTTTCCAATATTGCTGTAATGACCAGATTACCCACAACAAAACATCGGGATCGTCTATTTGTTTTATAATGTTTTTACCGGGTTTATCATCCATGAAATCCAGAATGTGGGGTATGGCAGAATCCATGATTTTGAGAAAATCGTCTGGCCTGCCAACAGACAAAGTACAGCCGGGCAACGACACAAACTGGTCACGGGCGCGGACCTTAAACCACGGATAACCGGCCAGCAGATATGTCTCATCTGTTTTTGGAATATAATAAAACTGATGGCTTGAATTTTTCAGACAGTTGTAGAAACTGGATCTTGGTGTTCGTTTTTGGATTTCGAAATTAAATTCTTCAGCAAGAGTTGAAGTATCTACTAAAATATCTCCTGCCGAAAAGATAATCTCTTCACCTTTTGTTATGGGTAGCTCGAAATATCCCGGAACATAGAGGTCTTCTTTAAATGTATCTCCGTTTTGCATATCCTGAATATACTCCACACCCTGATTCCAATAGGGTTGATACATGAAATCGACTTTCTTGTTGAATTGCATGAAGAATTCCGGATATCCGTAATACATACTTGTGCTGATTCCGTTCTCTACATCACGATACGAGCGATCTACCTGGTCGTTTTCCTTGGTTAACTGAGAAATATTCCTAAAGGCCATATAGGGTTTAAACCGGATAGTAGTTGGAGAATGAGCATCCAGCAACTTGTAGCGTATCATCAGCCGGTTTTCTTTCGAAGAAAACATAATTTCCTTGGAGAGAATAACGCCACCCACACGGTAAATGGTCTTAGGTACACTGTCGCTGTTGAATTCCCGAATGTATTTATGTCCTTTTGGGCTGTAGTTGTCGTCGTTGTATTTATGAATTCCTAAATTAAATTCTGCTCCGTGCTGAATGACAGTTTCATCGATTGAGGAAAGGATCAGGTGATTATCGTCGTCCAGAAATGGAACCGGCATCACCAAAAGCCCTTGGTATTTAGACGTATTGCAACCTGAAATCGATGTGTTTTGATAAGCTCCTTTTCTGTTGGTCCTCAGTACGTTGCGATACAGGGAGTACTCCAGGTTAATCATCAGGTCCTTATCGAATTTTAGATAGCTCATAATAAGTAGGAATTAGAAATGTACCAAATTTGAATTGATGTTCGAAAGATAGTTAATTGTAGTTAATCTAGCAAATAATAAACTCTTTTTGTTTTTAAAAAGTTAATCAGATTTTGACGTGAAATGGTTCTTTTTAGTTAGTTTTGCAACATATGGATGGGGCAATGCAAAAGACCGAACGGTTGCAGAAAAAAAGAATTTGGCTGTCAACGATTCCCGCGTTGGTGATGTGTGTGATGGTTTGGATGGCTTTTTTAATCGATTATACCCATATTTTTCAATTTAACTTTTCTGTTTTAGGCATTTACCCACGACAGATAAATGGTTTACCGGGTATTATTTTTTCGCCTTTAATTCACGGATCTTTTTCACACCTTATATCCAATACTGTCCCGTTATTGGTGTTGTTTTCTTTATTGTTTTATTTTTATAATCAGATAGCTTTTAAATCGCTTGTATACCTTTGGTTGTTGAGTGGCTTTTTAACATGGTTAATTGGACGAAATTCATATCACGTAGGCGCAAGTGGATTAGTTTTTGCTTTGGTTTTCTTTCTTTTTTTCAGTGGTTTGCTCAGAAAATATATTCCACTTGTAGCGGTTTCAATGGTTGTGGCTTTTGTTTATGGAAGTACCGTGTGGAGCATTTTCCCGATAACCGAATATATTGACGTAAATCTTTCATGGGAAGGTCATCTGTCCGGTGCAGTTGCCGGATTCATCGTTGCCTTAATATTCAGAAATCAAGGTCCGCAAAAACCTGAAACTTTTTGGAATGATGAGGAAGTTAACGTTGATAGATTGGAGGATGAGGTGAATGGGCGGGATCGTGAGGAGGTTGAATGAAATTTCTTCAGGTATATTAATACGAAAAGAGAATGAGATCAGGTTTCATTCTCATTATTATTGTAGGCAAAGTACTAATTCAGAATAAATTATAGAGTAACCACAATAAAACAAGCTCTTAACCCCATGTTTTTCCTGTCAGCTTTTGGGTATTTTCCCGAAAATCCCAGATAGGCATATTATAAATTAAAATATAGTTGCCAGTAAATAATCTATACAATAAACATGATCTTCTGTTATTTGGGGATGTGTATCATTAAATTCTCCAAAGAATCTGCGATATTCTGATAAGGATATTTGTGAACTAAAAAATAGTGTTCCTTATTTGTGTTTGCATCCCACGAATTATAACCGGAAGAACTTACAATAATTTTTCCCGGTCCACACACGTAGAAATATCTTTCAGGGTCTCTGATTGCAGTAAGAACGGCAGTTTGATCCCATGACATTCTGTTTTTGACAGGTTTATTCTCGTAGGTAGCTAAATTATACTTGTAAGCCCATGATACGGGACTATCGACCGAATCTGTTTGAGATACTTTTGCTCCGGTTAAAATGGGCCAGCCAATTTCAAAACCACTTAATAAAATTGGAGTTGGCCAGTGTTCAAATGCGTAGGATGATGATGCGGCGTCTATACGTATATTAAATTCACTTCCTTCCGGAAAATGACCTGCCATAGCCACCCATTTTTTTACTTTTTGTTGCACCAATTCTGCACCGGATAGAGATGAATAATCGTCACTTCCCGTTTTAAGCAGGTTTGCCAGGTTTGTAGTAAACCCAACGGTTACGATGGTTACACTTTTGTCCGGTTGCGAAGCAAGAACTTTTCTGTAAATATCGCTAGCTTTCGGATAATCGGTTTTTGACTTTAAATCGGGTGCAAATCTCACCAGCAACGAGTCGTTCCAATTATTATGAGCGGTAAAATTTGCTTCGATATTATCAGGAACCCCAATCGGGATATTTTCTTTACCATAATAACGGTTGAATAGTTCAATTGTGGGTGCTATGCTTTGATGACTGTCACTGGAAAGCGTTGCCAGGATTTCGCACTCACCCAAATCGGCTAAAGCATGCAGAACTGCTATTGCGCCCACATCATCGTAATCGGGCCCCATATCGGTATCAAAAATTATTTTTTCTATTCCGGAAGCAGATTTTTTCTCTGAATTGGAATTACAGGAAAATAACATCAACGATAATGCCAGTAATAAATAAACGAACTTTGTTCTCATATATTTAAGATTTAAAATTGTGTTCTTAGTATAAATAAGAGTGAGGTTATTTCAAAAAATTAAGCACCTCTTCTCTAGTGGGAATGGAGGCTTGGGCCCCAAATCGGGTTACAGAAATAGCAGCTGCCGTATTAGCAAATGAAACTGCATCTTCTAATTTGCTACGCTCACTAATCATTACGGTCAATGCACCACAAAAAGTGTCTCCGGCTCCTGTCGTGTCAACTGCATTTACTTTAGGAGCACTTACCAAACCGGTGTATTCCTCGCTGAAAATAAATGCTCCTGTTGATCCCATCGTGATAATTACAATTTTTACACCTTATTTTGCCAAAACCGATGCTGCTTTCATAGCTGACGCTTCGTTCTTTACACTGATTCCTGTCAGCTTTTCAACTTCACTTTCATTTGGAATAATTATCGATATATTTTTATATAACCTGTCTGGTAAGACTGCTGCCGGAGCTGGATTTAGTATGATAGTTTTATTTAATTCCGAAGCATATTCCGTAATGAAATTTACGGTTTCAAGAGGTATTTCAAGTTGTAGTAGAATTACATCACTGGACTCTATGACATTAGAGATTTTTATGATGTCAGAAGGAGAAAGAGTATTGTTAGAGCTGTCTGCAACAATAATTGAATTTTCTCCCGAGTTATTGACCGTTATGACGGCAATTCCGCTGTGTTTCTTCGGATCGGTCTTAACATAGTCAACATTTACTCCTTCATTTTTCAGGTAATCCATAGCTCTTTGTCCGAACAGATCTTTTCCGACTTTTCCAAAAAACGAGACGTTACCTCCTAATCTCTTTGCAGCAAGTGCCTGATTAGCTCCCTTACCACCCATACTCATAAAAAAATCACCTCCCAAAATCGTTTCTCCCGGCAAAGGAAATCTGTCTGTCTTGATAACCATATCGGTGTTAGAACTCCCGATTACTAAGATTTTTTTATTTATTATCATGTTTTATTGAATCAGTTACTGGGCTAAAATATTTTATTCTTGATGTTTCTGCTTTCAGCGACTTTTTGATGGTATATTAGTTAATACAAAAATATATGAAAAAGCGAATCTCGTAATTAGAGGATAAAGATATGAAAAAAAGAAAAATAGACACTTTTGTATGTTGATTTATTGGTGATTAAAATTTATGTTTTGTGGTTTATGCTTAGATTGTCGCACGATATTATAAAAATATAAATTTCAGTAATCTATATTTGAAGGGATGTGTTTGATGACTTCAAATAGAACTTAGATTAATAATTCACAGAATACTGCGTTCAAAAAACCGTTTTTTTTACTACTTTTGTCATTGAAAAAATAATAAAAAATGGAAAAAATTAGAGCTGCCGTTATTGGTTATGGGAACATCGGAAAATATGTGATTGAGTCGTTGATCGATGCTCCGGATTTTGAAATAGTGGGAATTGTGCGTCGCGATGCAACAAATATTCCCGCAGAACTGAAAGAATATGAGGTTGTAAACTCTATATCGCAACTCAAAAACGTGGATGTTGCGCTGCTTTGCACTCCTACGCGAAGTGTGGAAAAATTTGCCAAAGAGTGTTTGGCGTTAGGAATTAATACAGTGGATAGCTACGATATTCACGGTGGAATTATTGACTTGCGCAAGTCGTTGGGCGAAGCCGCCAAACTTTACAGTGCTGTTTCCATTATCTCTGCCGGGTGGGATCCGGGTAGCGATTCCATCATACGCACATTGATGGAGGCTATGGCTCCAAAAGGGATAACATATACCAACTTTGGTCCTGGAATGAGTATGGGACATACGGTTGCCGTTAAGGCGATTGACGGTGTGAGAGCTGCGCTTTCAATGACTATTCCCACCGGAACGGGTGTTCATCGCCGGATGGTTTATATAGAGCTCAAAGACGGTTACAATTTCAATCAGGTTGCAGACGCAATAAAGACCGATGATTATTTTGCTCACGATGAAACACATGTTTTTCAGGTAGAAAATGTTGAAGCGTTGAAAGATATGGGGCACGGTGTTCTAATGGAACGCAAAGGTGTATCGGGAAGCACACAAAATCAGCTTTTCAAGTTCGATATGCGAATTAACAACCCTGCGCTAACGGCACAGGTAATGGTTGGATGCGCTAGAGCTGCTTTGAAACAAAAACCGGGTGCTTATACGTTAATAGAAATACCGGTTGTTGATCTTCTTCAGGGCGATAGAGAAAAATGGATTAAAAAGTTAGTTTAAAGTCTAAAGTTCATAACTCAAAACTCAAAACTTATACCTCACAACTTTTTTTATTATCTTTGCTCCAAATTCGATACAAATGAATACATTATTATCCGTAACTTGGAATGTAGATCCCACAATTTTTACTGTTTTAGGTCGCGAGATCCGTTGGTACGGGTTACTTTGGGTCATTGGACTAATCGTGGCGGTGTATATCGTACAGCGTATTTACAAACACGAAAAACTCCCTGAAAAATGGTTTGATTCACTTTTTGTGTACATGATGCTGGGAATTATTCTGGGTGCACGCTTGGGGCATTGTTTGTTCTACGAACCGGAATATTATCTGGCAAATCCAATAGAAATATTGAAAATCTGGGAAGGAGGGTTGGCCAGCCATGGCGGAGTCATCGGTATTATTATTGCTGTTTGGCTTTACTCGAAAAGAGTCACTAAAAAAAGTATGTTGTGGACTTTCGACAGAGTAATGGTTCCTACTGGATTTACGGCTGCGATGATTCGTTTCGGAAACCTGATGAATCATGAAATTTATGGTGGACCTACCGACTTACCCTGGGGATTTCGTTTTATTGATAACATCGGACAATGGATGCGCGGAGCAGAACCTATTTACACCGAGCCATCCCATCCAACACAAATTTACGAAGCGCTTATATATCTCTTAGTGTTTGCAATCACCATGTATATGTATTGGAAAACGAATGCAAAAGATCGCCATGGATTGATTCTGGGTGTAGGGATCGCTTTGATTTTCATTGCCAGGTTATTAATCGAATTTGTTAAAAACGTTCAGGTAGAATCGGAATATTCTCTAATTGCCAACACCGGATTGAATATCGGACAATGGCTCAGCGTGCCTTTTATCATATGGGGCATTTGGTTGATATGGAAAGCAATGAAAAGAAAGGTGGAGCCGGTGGTACAAAAAACAAGTGTGGATTATAGCGAAAATGTAAAACCCAAATCAAAATAAAAACTGAAAGTCCGCAAACTGATAACTGATAACTATAATGTACAAACCATTTGAAATTAAAGAGAACTTATTTTACGTTGGAGTAAACGATCGTACTAAACATCTTTTTGAAAATCTTTGGCCGTTGCCAAAAGGAGTATCCTATAACTCATACATTATTAACGACGAAAAAATTGCATTGATCGATACAGTCGATATTTGTTACTCGGATGTTTTTTTCAATAAAATTCGTTCTGTTATTGGGGATAACCCGATAGATTATCTTATTGTGAATCATATGGAGCCTGATCATTCCGGCTCAATTGAGTTGCTAAAAACCCGATATCCTGATATGAAAATTGTCGGAAATGCGCGTACTGCGGATATGCTGAAAGGATATTACGAGATAACCGACAATATTCATCTTATCCAGGACAAGGAAGAACTTAAACTCGGAAAAAATACATTACAGTTTTACTTGACACCTATGGTGCATTGGCCGGAAACAATGATGACCTACGTTCAGGAGTCGAAAACATTGTTTTCTGCCGATGCTTTTGGTACCTTCGGTACGCTGGACGGAGGAGTAACAGATATGCAGTTAAATCCTGATTGGTATTGGGATGAAATGATTCGTTATTATTCCAACATCGTTGGAAAATTTGGTTCACCGGTGCAGGCAGCGTTGAAAAAATTGAGTGGGGTAGGGATCGAAACCGTTTGCTCGACACACGGCCCCGTTTGGACACAACCCGATATCATTGCTAAAGTTGTTTCACTTTACGATAGATTAAGCAAATACGAATCCGAGAACGGATTGGTAATCGCTTACGGAAGTATGTACGGAAACACGGAGCAGTTGGCGGAAATCATTGCTGCTTCGGCAGCAGAAAATGGCGCAAAGAATATTGTTATGCACAACGTTTCCAAAAGTCATGAATCGGAAATTCTAAGAGATATCTTTAAATATCGTGGATTGATTATCGGATCGCCGACATATAACAACAAGCCTTATCCGGGAATAGAAAATCTGTTGTCGGCTTTGCAGAATCGAAACGTGAAAAATCGGTTTTTTGGGTTTTTCAGTGGACACACCTGGGCAGACGGTGCCAAAAGAGACTTAAAAACTTTTGCCGATAACATGGAATTTGAAATGGTATGCGAGTCGGTGGAAATGAGACAATCGTTAAATAAAAATGTGACTGAAAATGCTTATGCTTTGGGTAAAGCGATGGCAGAGAGACTCAATTCGGGTGATGCCGTTGTTCCAAATAAAGTTATTTGCCACTGAATGTTTGCGATTCTAATTTTTAATTTTTAAATATATGAGACTAATCATTCAACCAGATGCCAATCAAATGGCTCAGTGGGCTGCGAACTATATCGCTGCAAAAATTAACAAGGCGAAACCAACTGCTGAAAAGCCTTTTGTGTTAGGATTACCAACAGGTTCTTCACCACTTTTGACATACAAAGCGCTGATTAATCTCTACGAAGCCGGGGTGGTTTCGTTCGAGAACGTGGTAACTTTTAATATGGATGAATATATCGGTTTACCCAAAGAACATCCACAGAGTTATCACACATTTATGTGGAATAATTTCTTCAAAAAAATCGATATTAAGAAAGAAAATGCGCATATCCTGAATGGGATGGCCGATGATCCTGAGGCCGAATGTGCTGCATACGAAAAGGCCATCGTTGATGCCGGAGGCATCGATTTATTTCTCGGCGGAATAGGCCCCGACGGGCATATTGCTTTCAATGAGCCGGGTTCATCGCTTTCGTCGCGCACACGAATCAAAACGTTGACAACAGACACCGTTATCGCTAACTCTCGCTTCTTTGACAATGATGTGAACAAAGTTCCTAAAACGGCTCTCACAGTAGGAGTAGGAACGGTTCTCGACGCTAAAGAAGTGTTGATTCTGGTGAACGGACACCATAAAGCGCGTGCGCTTTATCACGCTGTGGAAGGACCAATCAATCAGATGTGGACAATTAGTGCCCTACAATTGCATCAGAA
>DCEG01000106.1 GCA_002316835.1 Bacteroidales bacterium UBA1035
GAAATGATTCTGGCCAAAAATGAGGAGGGCCGTCGTAAAGCGCTGGAAAAACTGCTCCCTCTGCAGAAAAAGGATTTCAAGGGAATTTTTGCAGCTATGGACGGATATCCCGTGACTGTCCGTTTGCTGGATCCTCCATTGCACGAATTTGTTCCCCACGATGAGAAAGGGCAAATGGAAATGGCGAGGGTAATGGATATCTCTTACAGCGATATACACGAACGTGTGGAAAGCCTGATGGAATCGAATCCTATGCTCGGACTGCGCGGTTGCCGCCTTGGAAACCTGTATCCCGAAATCACTGAAATGCAAACCCGGGCTATTATTGAAGCTGCGCTTGAACTGAAAAGAGAAGGCATCAAGGCCATTCCGGAAATCATGGTTCCGCTGACAGGTATCGTGTATGAGTTCCAGGCACAGAAAAATATCATCGAAAAAACCATCCAACAGGTTTTCAGTGAAAACAGCGATTCCATCGAATATAAGATCGGTACAATGATCGAGATCCCCCGTGCTGCGCTCACGGCTCATAAGATCGCCAAAGAAGCCGATTTCTTCTCGTTCGGCACGAACGACCTGACGCAGATGACTTTTGGCTACAGCCGCGACGATGTGGCTAAATTCCTGCCGTTATATATCGACAAAGGTATCCTGAAACAGGATCCATTCGCTGTTCTCGATCAAAACGGAGTGGGACAACTGGTAAGTATGGCCGTACAGAGTGGCCGTGCAGTGAAACCGACACTAAAATGCGGTATTTGTGGTGAACACGGGGGTGAACCTTCATCGGTGAAGTTCTGTCACCACGTAGGGCTCAACTATGTCTCCTGTTCTCCGTTCCGGGTGCCTATCGCACGTTTGGCAGCTGCCCAGGCCGCGATTGAGTAAAACCCCGGTTAGGTGAATTTTTGTAAAGACGCGACTTGTCGCGTCTTTACTTTTTAATGCTTGCCCACCAAATTCAGTCCGATAATCGATAAAACCAGGGTGCAAAGAAAGAAAATCCGCCAGAAGGCTGTGGATTCTCCCAGAAAAAGAATTCCTGCCAATACTGTAAACACTGCGCCTATTCCGCCCCATACAGCGTAACCCGTTCCTACGGCAACGGCATTTTCACCGCTAATGGCTTTGAAAAGCAGGAACATACTGATGGAAACGCTGATTAGAAAGGACAAGAACCACATAACGGCCGTTTTACCGGTGCTTGCCGACATCCTTTCAAGGCTGAAAGCAAAAACGGCCTCAAACAATCCGCCAACAATAAGAAAAACCCAATTCGTCATAGTTATAAAAAATGTAAAGGGTGCAAATATACACTTTTTATATTTTTCCCGGAAAAAGCCTTGCTCTATTTAGTAATAAGCACTAAATTTGGACGTTAAAAATATCATTAAAAACATTTGTTATGAAGCACTATTTCGACTTTCTTCTGACCGGTAAAAAGTTTTTATCCGTATGGCTTCCTTTCTATTTGATTGTGTTAGTGCCATATTTTGTTTTGATTTTTTTTGCGGGAAAAAACGAGGAGGCTATCGGTCCCTGGCTTGCTCTTGCTGTCGTAGTGATGATTTTAGGATCGTTTATTTTTTATTTTTATATGGGTAAGATGTTTATTGAGCATACCCGTTATAACGATCAACCTTTGTTGTTTTCCGGTAAATTTTCCTCGTACATAGGAAAAGTGCTTTTGGGCTTTTTCTTGTCCATCATTACATTGGGAGTTTATATAGCATGGTTTACCCGTAATATCATGCGTTTCTTTGTCGACCAGACAACTTTAAACGGCTTTCCTTTCAGTTTTAAGGGAAAGGGGGTTACTTTATTTGTTATTCTTTTGCTCACAGTGCTTCCCATTATGGTTGTCGCATTTATTTTGGGGAGTGTTATGGCTTTTCGGGGATTAAACAGTGGGGTAGCAGACGCGGGAATTTCCACCATACTGATTCAGGTAATAACTTTTGTAGTGATGATCCCTTATATGTATTTTGTTTACAAATGGATGGTGAATGTAGCCTACGAAGATTACCGGATCGAATGGAAAACGAAGTTTTGGCCTTCGTGTTTGCAGATATTTATCCAGATAGCACTGACAATAGTAACGTTGGGAATTTATTTTCCTTTGGCTTACCTTAAGCTGTACAAATACTTTGCCGAAAGAACAGCTGCCGAATCCCCGACAAGAATAATGAATTTCGGGTATGAGCTGGAAACCGGTAGTGATTTCCTCTTCGTATGGGGACAAACGCTGCTTTCGATAGTAACGTTGGGAATTTATTATCCCTGGGCGATTGTCAAAATTGGTAAAAGAGTGTTGTCTAAAACTTATGCAGAAGTAATCTCAGAATCGACAGAACAGCTAATTATGCCTCCTCCATTGCCCAATATGCCTGCTGTTGAACTTAAAGAAGGGATAAGTGGCGAAACACTGTAAAAAATGAAACCATTTTAAAGAATAAACCGGATAGTACCTATCTGCCAGTCCGTGAGTGAGCACACTCCCCCACGATGGCTTTGCTTTGCCGCGCAGACTTCCTGAGACAGCTGCCACCGATGATTTTGTATCTTTTAATAATTGATTTGTTGCCCGATAATTTTATTATAATTACTTTTACAGTCAACTTTTCAAAAAACCTGTCAAAAATGAAATTTTCTGCAAAAATACTATTATCGCTTGTCGTTTTTACGTTGATGGTGGATAGTGCTGCTTCTCAAAATAACATTATCGATGAGATTGTCTGGGTGGTGGGCGATGAAGCCATACTTAAATCCGAAGTGGAAGAATACCGCAAGGACATTCAGATGCAAAACCAGCGTATAGAGGGCGATCCGTATTGCTTTATCCCTGAGCAGATGGCTATAAACAAGTTGTTCCTCGACCAGGCAAAGCTCGATAGTATCGAGGTGAATGAGGCCAACGTGAACCGGATGCTGGAGTATTATATGAACGAATACATATCCTCTACGGGATC
>DCEG01000032.1 GCA_002316835.1 Bacteroidales bacterium UBA1035
TTCATCACTTCCCTTTGCATAAACTTCCGCTCGGCTTGTTGGGCCCGATAGAGCTTTTCGGGGGGGAGAATTTTTTCCATTTTTTCGGAATATTGCTTGTCCAGCTCGGCTTCTTTCAGTTTTACATCGACATCGTTTTCCAGGAGCTGCCGGTATTCTTCGTTAGACATGTTTTTGTTGCGTTGTTTCATTTTCTCCACTTTATCCCTGTGTTGTTTGTGAAGTTCAAATTTTTTCTTGGACAAATCGTTATACAGCGGAAAATATCGGTTAGCTTCCTCTTTGGTTAATCCTGCTTCTTTCTGGATGTATTCCATTTTCCTTTTTTCGTAATCGGCCATATTCATTTTACGGACCTGGGCAAGGGATGTAAATATGAAGACGCTGACTATGAGGGTAAAACAAAGAAGTGTAATGTTCTTTCTCATACAATTGTTATTTATTTATTTCATTGTAGCTGTATGACAATTGAGCGAATTGAAATTGCCCGCTCTCATTGCTTAATTCATGTAAACCTGGTTGTACATATAATCGTAGTAACCGTCATTCACCAATTGCTCTTCTAAATATTGATAAAATTCCTCTTCTGTTATCTGTACGGTCGACCAGTAATCATCGGTAAACTGCGTAGATGGTATTGCAGCGACCTGATTTGTGGTGTTTCTTGTTAGCAACTGAATGGTAAAAAAGATACCCATAAACATAGCAGCCATATAAACCCAGGGTTTGGCTTTATCCCACATGGAAACCTTTTTTGGTTTTATTATTTCTTTCTCAGGCAAGAAATTCATTATGTGTTCGTTAAGCCTGGAAAAATAATCCTCGGGTACAGTAAATGGATTTCTTTTCTCGATCTCGCTCAATTTATTTATTTTTGTTTCCATACCATTTTTTTTTGCGCTGTACTACGTTGAATAGACTCCCTCAATGTATAAAGGTTTAATTGGATTCTGTTAAAAAATTTTCAATCTTTTTAACGGCATGATGATATGATGCTTTTAGTGCTCCCACCGATGTGCCAAGTATCTCTGACATATCTTCGTATTTCATCTCATCAAAATATTTCATTTGAAACACCAGCCTTTGCTTATCCGGTAAAGTTAAAATAGCTTGTTGAAGCAGTTTTTGTGCTTCATCCCCATCAAAATACTTATCTCCCTCGAGTGTATTTAGCAGGAACGAACTCTCATCATCGACCGACACGTTATTCTGGTTCCTTTTTTTGTTCAGGAATGTAATGCTTTCGTTAATGGCGATCCGATAAAGCCATGTCGTTAATTTTGATTCTCCACGAAAATTATCGATATTGATCCAGGCCTTAATGAAAACGTCTTGCAGAATATCGTTGGTATCGTCGTGAGACAATACCATTTTTCTAATTTGCCAGTATAATCTTTCGCTGTATTCTGAAACAAGTGTGGCGAAGCCCTGTCGTTGGGTTCTGGGGTCGCGCAACTTTTCTAATAACTGTTCTTCGCTATATTTTTCCATAAAAGGGTTGAGGATGAGTCACAAAGGTAACATTTTTTTTTAATTTTTCCCGTTGTCATCTCCATTTTCGAACCAATTGATGAAATTTTCAGCGTCCGTTTTGTTGTTTTCCCACCATTCCAGTGATTCCGGAAAGTAAGAAACGCTTATATAACGGCAAAAAGTATCGTAATGATTGGAGTTGAGGATACTTTTAAAAAAGGGATAATGAAAGGTCCAGAAACTCCCGCTTTTTAAAGCTCCCGACTCTTTTTCGAGTGCGCTAAGAATGGCTTTGTTCACTTCTGTAAAAACAAAATATACATCTGTGTCCTTTTTTGTTGCTTTCAAGGAGTCCAGCGAAAATTTTATGGCATTGTAAATAATTTTTCGGTTCAATCCTTCTTCGGTTGAGAGGGGAGGTGTTTCTTGCTGAACGCTGTTCTCAGGCATATTTCGTAACAATTGCTGCTGAATAAATGATCGCTCTACCGGTTTTTCTGTTACTGGTTTCACGAGCATTGTTTGGAGCATCTCTTCGAAAGCATTCTTGGACCTTTTACTGTCGGGTTCCAATAATAAAAACAGCTGAAAGGAATAAATACTTCTTACCCAAAGTCCCTTGTCTCTTTGTGCATAAGCGTTCAAAAGAAAGGCGCCGCTGTTGGTTTTATCCAACTCGATGGCACGGCTTACGTGTTCAAGGGTCTTATCTATATCCCCTTTTTTGTAGTAATTCAATGCCATATTGAAATGCAGTAAATAGGAATCGCCATTCTTTATCAAGCCCTCCTGCAAAATCGCAATTGCGTTATCGATTTGTTTCATCTCGGCCATTGCTTCACTTTTAACAGCATAAGCTCCAACGGAAAGATTTTTATCGTTTGAATTAATAACACGTGTGCTGTATTTTGAAGCGTTTTCATAATCTTTCAATTCAAGGTACGAAAGTGAAATCTCGTATAACGCCAATGTCGATTTCGGATTTATTTTCAATGCCTGTTCAAACTTTTCGATGGCCATTTTGTATTCTGCTGAATCGTGTAATGCAACCCCTTCATGAATAAGAGTTTGAACATTATTGCCTTGCCCGTTTGTATTTAAAATTACGATGGAAATTAAAAAGAGTATGGCGAGAATTTTCTTCATAAATTACTTTTTGTGGGGTAAATGTAAGACAAAAAAAGAGATATTTAAATTTTTCATTAAAAAAAGCGGTTTATTCTAACAATCGTAAACAATTTGTCTTGTATTTAAATGTTTTTTTAGAAGTCAGTGTGTCGAATAATGTTGTATGTTTGTATCCTGAATTTCCTGTTAAACGAGCATGATAGCTGTTTTCAAACAAGAACATGATTAAAGGCGAAACGACGTTCGACGACCGGATGGGAATCTACTGCCACTTGTTGGTATTCTCACTGGAAGTTGGCGATCTCGCTTCATTCAATTCCGTACGACACTTTTAAAATAACTAGTTTTAATCATATGAAATACGTTGAGGTAAATTTTATTTGTAATCCTGATTCCGAGACAATTACCGATGTGTTGGCCGCTCAACTTTCTGATATCGGGTTTGAAAGTTTTGTTAAATCGAACACGGGGCTGCTAGCTTATGTACCCGAGCCAACGTTCTCCACAGAGAAAATTGATGCCTTGCTCCAGAACTTCTACTTAGATGCAGAGATAGGCTATTCGTTTAAAGTAATTGAAGATAAAAATTGGAACGAGGAATGGGAAAAACATTATTTTCAACCCATTGTGTTTGAAAATAAATGCATTATTCACAGTTCATTCCATCAACCAGGCGGGGATTATAGTTATCGTATCCTTATCGATCCTAAAATGGCATTTGGAACAGGCCATCATCAAACTACAGGATTGATACTGAAAGAAATTTTATCGATGGACCTGCAAAACAAGTCTGTTTTGGATATGGGCTGCGGAACAGCTGTCCTTGCCATTCTGGCTTCAATGCGCGGTGCTGATCCCGTCATTGCAATTGATATTGATGAATGGGCATACCAAAACGCCCTGGAAAATATTTACTTAAACAGCATTGATAATATCAGTGTGTTACATGGTGATTCCGGACTGTTAGGAAATGATATGTTTGATGTGATCTTCGCCAACATTAACCGGAATATTTTGTTGCAGGACATTCCGGTTTACGCGAAAGTTCTAAATCCTGGCGGAAAGCTTCTAATGAGTGGTTTTTACCGGGAAGATATTCCGGTGATTCATGAAAAATGTGTGCAGCATGGATTAACGTATCGTGATTTCTCTGAAATGGAAAACTGGGTGGCTGTTGTATGTGAAAAATGAGTTTTCTTGCGAAATATCTTTTGTTTTGCCTCCAAATAAGTTGTAACTTTGCATCTTATTTCGTGTATTCACATTTTTTGTTTAGGTTATTTTTTTATGGAATGGATTAATGATTTGATCTTCGGATCGGGTGTCGCGCACGCCATTTTTGTACTTGCGCTAGTAATTTCTTCCGGAATCTTGTTGGGAAAAATTAAAGTCTTCGGTGTTTCTCTCGGAATAACGTGGATTCTGTTTGTAGGTATATTTTTGGGTCATCTGGGTTTAGGGATTGATGAACATATTCTTCATTTTATAAAAGAATTCGGGCTCATCCTTTTTATCTATTCTATTGGGATGCAAGTAGGCCCCAGTTTTTTTTCTTCCTTCAAACAAGGCGGGATCACCCTGAATTTGTTGGCCTCATCGGTGGTATTTCTGGGCGTTATCACCACTTACGTAATTCATGTTATAACCGGATTACCCATCTCTACAATGGTGGGAATACTATCTGGAGCGGTAACCAATACTCCGGGACTGGGTGCGGCGCAACAAACTTATTTTGACGTAACCGGCTCCCAGGATCCTTCTATAGCCATGGGATATGCAGTGGCCTATCCTCTTGGTGTTGTGGGTATTATTCTTAGCCTTATACTCTTTAAGTCGCTTTTCAGGATAGATTTTGCCAGGGAGAATGAAGCAATCAGTAGTACAAATGCTTCTAAAATGACCGAAGCACAAATGTTTTCGCTTCAGGTACATAATCCGGCAGTTTTTGGCAAAACCATCCACGAGATAAAAAACCTCATGGATAAGGAATTTGTCATTTCCAGAGTCTTGCATAACGATTCAGGAACATTAACGGTGCCTCTGCCACACACCGTATTGAATGAGAACGATAAAATACTGGTGGTTACAAACCTGCAAAATATTGAACTTATTGAAGCTTTGATTGGTCAAAAAATCGATATGGATAGAAACGAGTGGAATAAGCTTGACAATCAATTGATTTCGAGAAGAATAAATGTAACCAAGGCAGGAATTAATGGAAAATCTATCGGACAATTGCGGTTAAGAAATTTGTACGGAGTAAATATTACCCGGGTTAACCGCGCCGGCGTTGATCTGGTTGCTGATCCGAGACTACAGTTGCAGCTGGGTGACCGGGTAACCGTTGTGGGTTCCGAAGCATCCATCGCTAATGTTGAAAAATTCCTTGGAAACTCGTTGAAAAGGCTTCGTGAGCCCAACCTTATATCTATTTTTATCGGGATCGCCTTGGGAGTTTTAATCGGAAGCATTCCTTTTATGTTTCCAGGAATCCCTCAACCCGTAAAACTCGGACTGGCGGGTGGCCCTCTTATTGTTGCAATTCTTATCAGTAAATTCGGACCTAAATACGGATTGGTAACCTACACAACGATGAGCGCAAACCTGATGCTTCGGGAAATAGGTATAGCGTTATTCCTTGCATGCGTAGGATTAAGCGCAGGAGAAGGCTTTGTTGAAACCGTGGTCGATGGCGGATACAAATGGATCGCATACGGAGCCATTATCACGGTTGTTCCACTTTTAATTGTGGGTACTATCGGAAGAAAAGTTTATAAAATTAATTACTTTACGCTGATGGGATTGATTGCTGGAAGTATGACCGATCCCCCGGCTCTTTCATACGCCAATGCGACTGCAGGAAATGATTTTCCGGCTGTAAGCTATGCGAC
This sequence comes from Bacteroidales bacterium UBA1035, assembly GCA_002316835.1. Classification (GTDB taxonomy): domain Bacteria; phylum Bacteroidota; class Bacteroidia; order Bacteroidales; family Dysgonomonadaceae; genus Petrimonas. The sequence continues at coordinate 5,493 of DCEG01000032.1, forward strand.
TGTTTATCCGCTCACCATGTTCCTGCGGGTTATTACGGCGCAATTGATGATTCTGTTGTTTCTATAAACTCCGTCAGATCGATTTCTAGAAAAGGAACAGACGAACAGGGTCTTCAGTTAAGTGTGATGTCTGCAATCGTT
>DCEG01000066.1 GCA_002316835.1 Bacteroidales bacterium UBA1035
ATAATAAAAACTACGTTGGGTTTCGACAATTGCTGTCCGTAAGCACCCATCCCGCACAAAAAAGCTTCAATGGCAAACAGCGATTTTAAAAGCTTCATAAGGCACACCTCATTCTTTAAATTAAACTTCCGACAAATTCAAAACCTAAAGATACATATTTTTTCGCAGATTTAGACCTCATCGGGCCATGGACACACCTTTCCCGTTGTTTTAAATGAAGGACGCTGCGCTTCAACACTGCGCAGGTATTCTCCCAAATCGCGCGAAAGATCATTTACTATGTTGGCGTTCTGGATCGACACATCCTTTTTTTCCCCAATGTCGTTGGTAATATTGAACAATTCTTTCTTACCGGTTTCGTAGTAATAAACCAACTTCCAGTCACCACTACGGACAGTACACGTAGGACCAATCCCCGGACCTTCGTTACCCCATAGGTTGGGAAAGTTCCAATAGAGACTACGTTTATTGTATTCGTAAGAACCCCCTTCCAGCATCGGCATGAAGCTGACACCATCTATCGGCTGTTTGGTTTTCCGCTCTTCCACCTGAGCCATATCCAGGATTGTCGGGAAAAAATCTTCAATAATCAGGTAATCGTTACACCGGGTTCCAGGCTTCACTTTTCCCGGCCATTTTACAATCATCGGTTCCCGTATCCCACCCTCGTATGCCGAACCTTTTCCGCTATTGAGCGGAGCGTTGTGTACATGTAACGGCGTATCGCGCCATTCCGGTTCGGATGAGAGGCCACCGTTATCCGACATAAAAATTACAACTGTATTTTTATCCATTTTGTTTTTCTCAAGCCAATCCATCAAATCACCCAGGCTTTTGTCCATGCCCTCAATAAGTGAAGCATATCCGGCTTCTTTTTCCGATAATCCGGCATCTCTGTATTTTTGAAAGAACCGCTTGTCCTTATCTACCGGAATATGAATGGCGTAATGAGACATGTACAGATAAAACGGCTGTCTCAGTTTTCTAGCTTTGTCCAATGCTTTTATAGCCTCTAGGGTTAAAGCTTCTGTAGCGAAAATATCTTTTCCCCAATAGTCTTTTAGACCCGGGATGGCTTGCAACGATGACGGTTTTCCATCGGTGCGGTTGCCGAAATTCTGTTCACCCAGGTAACTGGCTAATCCGCCGCCGGCATGTCCGGCAATGTTTACTTCAAAACCAAAATGGTGCGGATTTTCACCCGGAGTATCAATGGCCCCCCAATGCGCCTTACCGCAATGAATGGTATGATAACCGCTGTTTTTAAGAATTTGTGGTAACGAAGTTACTTCATACGTATACGGAACATCAGGCACCTCACAAATGCCGTTCACATTCCATTCGGGAAATTTCAGCACGTCGCTTTTCCGGTCGGTTGATTTATTTTTCTCCAATGTCCAGTTGGTAACCCGGTGGCGCGCGGCATTCATACCTGTCATCAGGCTCACACGTGTAGGAGAGCTTACGGCACAGGCATACGCCTGCGTGAACATCCTTCCTTGCGATGCCAGTCGCTCCATGTTGGGGGTATGATAACGCTCATTAAGCGGTGTTTTTTCTGTTCCAAACGGAAGTGACGTGTCTTGCCAGCCCATATCATCCACCATAAAAAGAATAATGTTGGGACGTGTGTCAGCAGTTTCTTGAGCATGCAATGCGGCTGCCAACAAGGCAGAGGTTGCAATCAGGGTTGTTTTTTTGAAAAATGGGTATATCATCACGTTATCTTTTTGAGTATCAGTTACAGTACACACTAAAATTCTTTATTTGGGGCACATCAATACTTTCGTTTATCAACAAGCGAATGCGGCTCACCGGAGAGGACTTGAAAGTCTGAATGCGTTTATGACCAACAGATTCCCCTTCGCAAAGCGTCTTCCACCCGCCGACAGTCAGTCCCTGCACGACATATGCCCGGACACGTTCACCGTTGCTTATTTCTTCCTGGATGACCACCTGATTAACAGGCTGCCGCTTCCCAAGATTAATCTCCAGTTTCATTCCGTTTCCTGCAACAGTTTTTAAAGGATGCCCCATCAGGTCATCAATTTTATCACCAAACTCTTTTAGGCGCTGAACATCGCCTTCGGGCACCAGTCCCCGTGAATCGGGTGTAAGACCCAGGATAAGTGTCGCATTGCGTCCTACCGAATTATAATACATATCTACCAGGTCTTTGAGCGGATAAACGGCATCCTCATCTCCCGGCTCCCAAAACCATTCGTGGCGACCGTTATGTCCTCTCAGGGGTGCGTCAGCCATGGCTGGGACCCAATATTTCCCGTCGGGATCTCCGTGCTTGAGCAATTCGACATGGCTGCGCTGTGTGTCGAGGTTTTTATTGTGCGAAAACGAATTTGGGAAAGTACTCCAGCACGGATACCCCACTGTTCCAGCTTCAGAACCGCCCCAGCGAAAGTCGGCACGCTGCGTATTGTGATAAAACAAGCATTCCGGCTGCAGGCGGTTGACAATCGGCTCCACATCCGGGCCCAATCCTTTCGGATCATCGGCACCACCGTCATACCACACCATAAACAAATCGCCGTATTTCGACATTAATTCTTCCGTCATTCGTTCACAAAACCGACGGTACCATTCCTGACGGTTGCGGGCAAATTCACTCTCACCTTCCGCCTTGAAATTGTGAATACCTAACAATGAGTTCCAGCGGATACCTATGTAAACTCCAGGTTGAATGCCGTATTTGCGGCACGATTTCACGAAATCGCCCACGACATCGCCTTTTCCGTCTCTCCATTTCAAGGCTTTCAAGCTGTATGGATTTACGTTACTCTGATAAATAGCAAATCCGGTTTCGTGCGTGGCAGTGATCACGGCAAATCTAGCGCCTGCAGCTTTAGCCGCCTTTATCCACTGATCCGTATCCAATTCATTAGGATTGAACATGTTATAATCCTCCACGGGGTGGATACGGTTGATAGCCTGATCGTACCTTTTGCCGTCGAAAACGTGTAAATCGTAGTGAAAAATCACCCCAAACTCAGCTTGCGCCCAACGGAGTTGCCGGGCAGTAGGCACAGGGAACAGGTGTGATTGCGGCAATGCACAAAACACTGTAAACAAAAAGAGGAGATTGAGGGACATCGATGTCTTAAGCATTGGTTTCTTTTAACGAAGATACGATTATTTTTAAAAGACAGTGCACCTGGACGACGGCACACTATCCTTTTGAATTAATTCAACGATGCATATCCTTCATTCTGCACAAGATTGGCGTTTGCTTCCATTTGTCTTTGCGGTATAGGGAAAAGTACATGGTGCGGTTTTGCATCCTTACCTCGTGCCACAGCTCCTGAAATAAATTTCCCATGCCGGATAAGATCTTCACGACGAAGCCCTTCCGAAAAAAATTCACGCCCACGTTCTGCTAAGATGAAATCGCGAAGTTCCTCTTTCGAGGAAAAATCGGTTGTTCTTACTCCCGATGCTTTTGCACGCAAGCGCACCTCATTAATTAAGGATATATTTTCGATGCTCGGGCCGGTCTTTTCGTTCAATGCTTCTGCCATACTCAACAGGATATCGGCGTATCTTACATAAACAATATCATTGCCATTGTTCTCACTCACTGCATTTGGGTCGGGCCAGTATTTAAAACTTCTGGCATTGTCCAGTGGGTTTCCATTTTCATCCTCAAGCAATTTTATCAATTTCCCTGATTGATCAGTGTATTCTGTAATAATGAGTTTACGGCGCAGGTCGTTCGTCTCGAATGTTTTATAGAATGCCGTATATGTACGGAATTGCGCGCCAAAATTCACCCAATTGGATTGGATAGGATAATTGGGAGGAAAGGCGTGCGGCATGTAGTTGTTTTGAAAGCCGCTTTGTGCAATACACGGAGCGCGGTAGATATACTCTTTGTTACCTTCTCCTTCAACAGCAAAAAGTTTAGTATAATCAGCATGAAGCGAATAATATTGCAAATCGATAATCTTTTGGGCAGAGGCAATAACATTATCCCAATCTTTTTCGTGCAAATAAAGTTTGGTCAATATACCCAAAGCAGCACCTTTGCTTGCGCGTCCAATCGGATTTTCATCAACAGGCAGGTATTCTGCTGCAAATGTCAAATCATCAACCATATACTTTACGAAAACTTCTCTATCCGCTCTTGGCGTGGATTTTCCGATTTCTTCTATTCTATCAGGTGTAGCATCTTTAGGAATGTCAATAATCGGAGTAGCACCGAAGATATTGTACAGAAAATAATACGATGCTGCACGGATAAAACGCGCCTCCCCTTTTATTCTATTCACTTGTCCTTCAGAAATTCCTGACAATCCGTCGGCTACGGTCAATACTGTATTTGCGCTGGCTACAGCTTGGTACATTTGATCCCAGAAACTGTTTAGAAATCCATCGTTTACTGCCCAAGTAAAATTAATATAGGGTTTTGCGTCGCGTTCGAGCCCACCACCAGTTTCAAAAGCTATATCCGTTGTAAACTCGTTCATCAAATAAGTGTAGTTTCGGCTTGCGTAGCCAATAATACGCGAACGAGCGTAGGCACCTGTAAGCAAGGCATCGACACCCGATTGATCTTTCAAGAACTCATTCGGATCATATTCGGTATACACTTTTTCTTCCAAAAAATTACACCCCGTCATTAAGAACAAAAAAATGACCAATAAATAATAATTATACCAATTTTTTTTATGTGACCTCATTGTTGTATCGTTTATTAAAATGTAACATTTACTCCCATTCTGAATGTCCGTGCCAAAGGATAGCTATTATAATTTACTTTCGACACGCTCTCACCGCGAGCACTGGCATCGGGGTCAAACCCATCAAATTTAGTAACTGTAAACAGGTTATCGCCTGAAGCATAAATCTGCAGGTTCGTTATAAATTTACGAGTTTTGACAGGTACATTGTACGAAAGATTTACAGTCTTAAGCCGCAGGAACGAAGCGTCCCTAACCGTGAACGAATTTATCGCATATTGTCCACCGTAACTGCTGGGATCAACGCCGCTGGGATAAAGGTTTGTAGGATTACTTTCCGTCCAACGGTTCAGGTAATATTTGGCAATGCGGTTGCGGTATTCGTTGGTGGGATAGAATGTTTCCACCACGTTGGCATCCAGTGTTTGAATACCCTGCACCCATTGCAGAAACAGGTCGAGCGTGAAATCCTTGTAACGTAGACGGTTGTTGAGTCCGCCCGTAAAATCGGGAAACGGTTTACCCAGTATAACACGGTCATTAAGATCAATTACTTTATCGCCGTTTTGATTTTTGAATTTCAAATCGCCCGGTTTTGCCGTTGGTTGTGTAGAATTAGCTATATCGTCATCCTTTTGGAAAATACCCTCAACTTCGTATCCGTAGAAAGAATAGATGGGATGTCCCACTTTGGTGAGTTCGTATCCGGAGATGAAACTGGCTATCGAACCGGTGATCAATTCGGGAATGAACGGTGGAAGTTCCACCACTCTGTTTTTCAGGAATGACAGGTTGAATGACGTTTCCCAGTCAAAATCCGACTTTTTCATAGTAATGGTGTTAAGCATAATATCAACCCCTGTATTTCTGACCGTTCCGGCATTTACCATTATATTACTGTGCCCAATTACCGATGGTAAAGGCTTACTAAAAAGCTGGTCTTTGGTGTCGCGGATAAAATAATCAACACTCCCGCTAATGCGGCTATTGAAAATACTGAAGTCAATCCCTGTATTTAATTCTGAAGTTGTTTCCCATTTCAGGTTGGGATTGGCAAGACGGGCAGATATTGCTCCTGTAGCCAAGCTATTACCAAACACAGCCGACCCGCCAGCGACCAGTGTATTTATCGTTTGATAGTTACCAATACCCTGATTTCCTAATTCACCGTATCCTACACGCAGCTTGAGATCATCAACGGCTTTCACATTAAAAAAAGGTTCGCTCGAAACACGCCAAGCGGCAGCCGCAGAAGGGAAAAAGGCGTATTGATTTTGTGTTGAAAATCGTGAAGAGCCATCGTAGCGGAATGATGCGGTGAGCAAGTACCTGTCGAGCAATTCGTAATGTATCCGCCCTAAAATTCCATTCAAGCGATTTTTCGATTTGTAGGAACGTACGTTGTCTCCATTAAGATTGTCACCGCTTTGCAGTAAGTTTGAGCTGGTTACATCGGAAAGGAATCCTCGGGAATCAGCATAAACATACTGTTCTGTAAATTGCTCATACGTGGTTCCAGCCAAGAAGGAAATATTATGAATATTATAAAAATTCTTCCTGTAGTTCAATAAAAATTCAGCCAGCCAATGCGTGTTTTCATCAGCACGTTTACTGCCGACTCCTCTACTGCCAAGTCCTTGCATAGTTTGTCTGTCCCTGTAAGATGATTGCATATAGTTCATTACCGTTCCACCTAAACGAACTGTTGCTAAAAGATCTTTCAACGGTTCAATTTCCGTGGTAAAAGTTCCGTATACCGTGTTACGCTGATTATTATTTTTTATTCCGTTCATTAGAGCCAGCGGGTTATCCAATGCTATGTAATCATTCAGATAATAGCGTCCTGTTTCAGGATTTTTACCTGCAGACAACGTAGGATCAAACTGTAAGGCTGCATTGATAGGACCAGCACCTTCATTAACCCCATCCATATTCTCATACATTGAATTACGATCGGCGCGTGTATAATTTAAAGTAAATTTAAAGCGCAAGAAATCTTTCGGAGTAAAATTCATATTTGTTCTTACGTTCAACTTTTTAAAATCAGACATATGAACCAATCCCTCTTGATTTAGAAAATTTAACCCCAGATAATAATCGCTTTTTGGTGCACCTCCAGAAAACGAAAGCATATAGTTCTGAACTGGAGCAGAACGACGAAAAATCTCATCTTGCCAGTTTGTTCCTTCACCAGCCGCATTAATTTGTTCATCTGAGAAAATGGCTCCATCTTTATTGTTTGATTCTTTACGTATAGCATTGAGTGTTTCCATATATTGCCTGGCATTCAACATTTCCATTTTTTTTGCCACGGTCTGAAGACCAAATTCAGAACCAAATTTTACAGTAACTTCGCCTTTTTCTCCACCTTTAGTAGTAATCAAGACTACACCGTTAGCAGCACGTGTTCCGTATATTGCCGCTGCGGAGGCATCTTTCAACACTTCGATCGACTTAATGTCTTCGGGACTGATTGAAGTCGGGTCAACACCTGGCAATCCGTCAACAACCACAAGAGCAGCATTACTGCTATTGATTGACCCTGCACCTCGAATTTGAATCTTTGTACCCGCTCCGGGTGCTGAACTTGTTTGACTAATATTTACCCCAGCTGCTTTTCCGCTCAACAGTTGCAAAGCATTGGTGTTTATTCCTTCTGTAAATCTTCCTTCCGTTAATGAAACGACGGAACCGGTAAGATCCCGTTTTCGTAAAGTTCCATATCCCACAACCACTAGCTCATCCAACGTTTTCGTATCCTCCTGTAAAACAATATGAAATGTATTCTTTCCGGTTGTGGTAATTTCTTGCGGTTCGTAGCCCACGTATGTAATTTGCAACACCGCGTCCGGAACTATTTCCAAAGTAAAATTTCCGTCAATATCCGTAATAGTTCCATTGGTAGTATTTCCTTTTTCCACAATGGTTGCGCCAATAATGGGCTCACCTTTATTATCGTTAATAGTTCCGGATACCTTTCTTGCCCTCGGTTGTTGAGTGGTGTTGGCTAATGTAGACATCTGCATTTCTAATTTTTTATTGCTTTTCAGAAAAACACGGTTGTTCAATACCCTGAAGGTAATGTCGGATTTTCCAAAAACTTGCGAAAGGACGGTTTCGATACGTTCGTTTTTCGCATCTACAGACACATTGGTCAACTTTTCGGAAAGAATACCAGCATCATAAGAAAACTCATACCCTGTTTGCCGGTGCAGCTTTTCAATCACATCAGCTACAGTGGAGTTGTTCAATGTAAGCTTCACGTTTACCGATTGCGCGGCAACTGCCGAAGCAAAAAACTGTGAACTCAACAATACTATCACGAACGTTTTCAGCATTCGTGACAAATTAGGTCGAAAGACAGCTGTTGGTTTTGCCATCCTGTGTTCTACGTGTTCATTCATACATTTTTTGTTTTTTTGTTATTAGTTGTAAAAGTTGGATTGTAAATCAAGACAGGTATTTCTCTATTTACCTGCTTATATCTTTTACATGATACCCAGACGACCAACACAATGATATGGGGTTCATGTTTATTTCATTATTCGGTAATAAATACCTCGTTTCCTTCTATCCGATAGTGAATAGGGGCAAGATAACTAAGTATATCAAGTACTTCTTTCAACGATTCTTCCCGGTTAATAACATACCGGTAACGCCGGTCGGCCAGTTTCTTGGATTCCAGATTGATGTTTACATCGTAAATAAGGCTCAACTTATTTACAATTTCCCTCAGCGTGGCATTCTCAAACTTAATTTGATCAAGGTGCCATGAAGTGAGTGTATTAACATCAACTGTCGAGACACTGTAACTGTTGTTTTCGGCATTGAACACCACCTTTTCTCCGGGTGACATTTCATAAACATCTTCTTTTCGATTATCTTGTAACACTACCTTTCCCGATGCCAGAATGGTCTCCACACGGCGTCCTTCGTCGTCCACAAAAAGGTCGAAAGACGTGCCGGTAACTTTCACGTTTATATAGGCTGATGTTACCAGAAACGGCGACCGGGGATTTTTTTCAATATCGAAAAAAGCTTTTCCTTTTAAGGAAAGAGTACGTCTGGATGACGAGAACGACTTGGGAATCCGCAACTCGGACGAAGCGTTGAGCCAGACCGTAGAACCATCGGCCAGATGTACTTTTTTTACGGATTCGTGTTCGGCTACAACAATGGTAGTGTACCTTCCGGCTGTCCACTGCTTCCAACCGAAAACGGAAAGTAGGACTATAAATGCAATAGCCGCGGTATATTTAAAAACATTAAAAAAACGATATTGAGGTGAGCGGCGACGAAGTTTTTCCTGAACGCGGGAAAGCGCTAATGCCGTCTCCGATACTGTATTGCTACGCCTGAACTCACTAATCAGTCGCAACTGACTAACCTCCGAAAAAAGAGCCTGGTTTTCCGGAGAGCATATGCGCCATTCGTCCAGCTCCTGTCTCTCGGCAGGGGAGAGGGGAGAAGAAAGATATTTAACCAACAGTGAAAATCCGGAATCCATAGCAAAAAAAGTACGTCTATATAAGCTAAACGAACAAAGGGGAGAAACTACGGAGCAAAAACGATTTTTTCAGAAAAACTTACAAAAGAGTATTAAAATAAGGAAATCGGAGGAAGATAAATGTTTTCGAAGAAATTTCATGGCAAGGTAAATATGGCTTTCCACCGTACGTTGCGGCATCTGAAGTATTTCGGAAACTTCTTTCGCTTTCAGACCCTCGTGATAAACCATTTCGAACACTTGACGGCGTACTTCGGGAAGCTGCGCCAACAAAGCGTTCAACTTTTCATCGAAATCTTTACTAAAAAGTTCCTTCAAGGGCTGACAATCATTCTCGAGATACATATGGTATTCCTCAGCAAACTTCAAAAGTGATTCTTGCGCATATTTCTCTAACCGATTATTTTTTTTAATGTGATCGATGCATCTCGAATAAGCCGTTTGAAAAAGGTAGCTGAGAAACCCCACATCTACTTGCAGGCTCTTTCGTTTTTCCCACACATAGGCAAATACCTCCTGGGCAATGTCTTCTCCCGCCGTTTTATTATCCAGGATGACGGTGGCATACGCTGCAACCTGTGGATAAAAAGAACAAAACAACTCTTCAAACTGGGATTGAGAAATGGCCTGAAGATTTACAGAAGAATTATAATCGTTATTATTAGTCAAAAGAAGAAAAAAATTTAACTTTTATGTTTCGAAAGATTTCCACTATCGTTTAAACCTTCAAAAAAACTTTCT
>DCEG01000087.1 GCA_002316835.1 Bacteroidales bacterium UBA1035
CTAATCCGCGATGAAATACTAAAAATGAACATTTTCAACCCGGTTTTTGTGGACTGCACAGCAAGTCATGCTGTCTCAGAATTGTACGACGACCTGATTTCGAGAAATGTTTCAATTGTTACGGCCAATAAAATAGCAGCTTCATCCGATTACAAAAGCTATCGCCACTTGAAAGAAACTGCACGAAAAACCGGAACTAAATTCTTGTTTGAAACTAATGTTGGAGCCGGATTACCAATTATAAACACGATGAACTCGCTCACCAATTCGGGCGATAAAATTGTAAAACTCCAGGCGGTTCTATCGGGAACACTTAACTTCATCTTTAACACGTTGAGCGAAGATATCCCTTTCAGCAAAGCTGTTAAGATGGCGGTTGACGCACAATTTGCAGAACCCGATCCACGAATTGACCTGAGCGGACTGGATGTTACCCGGAAATTGGTAATTCTTTCGCGTGAAGCCGGAGCTGAAATAGAACAAAGCGATGTAACAAAGAATCTGTTTATCCCGCAAAAGTATTTCGACGGAACACTGGACGAGTTTTGGGCTACCATCCACGATATGGATGAAACTTTCGAAAACAGAAGGAAACAATTGGCCAAAGAAGAGAAAAGGCTTCGTTTTATTGCCACATACAACAATGGAGCTTGCGAAGTAGGATTACACGAAGTGGAAAACGGTCATCCGTTTTATAATCTTGAAGGGAGCAATAATATCATAATGATAACCACTGAGCGGTACAACGAATACCCCATGGTTATCAAAGGTTACGGTGCAGGTGCCAGTGTTACTGCTGCAGGAGTTTTCTCAGATATAATTTCTATTGCGAATATTAGATAGCCACCAGCTATAGATTGAAAAAATTGATAACAGACTGCTCAGTTGCAATCTTAATCAATCCAATTCAATTTTCGAAATTTAAGTCTTGATTCTTTTATCTTGGCTCTAACAATCTTAATAATGAAATATATTATAATTCTCGGCGACGGCATGGCCGATGAACCCATTCCTCAGTTAGACAATAAAACTCCGCTGCAAGCTGCGAAAACACCTTATATGAATTTATTGGTGCAAAAAGGGCGCAGCGGCATGCTCGACACTATTCCGGCGGGGATGCATCCGGGAAGCGAAATTGCTAATCTTTCAGTTTTGGGATACGATGTTCCTAAAGTTTACGAAGGACGCGGCGTTTTGGAAGCAGCCAGCATGGGTGTTGATATTCTGCCGAACGAAATGGCTATGCGTTGTAATCTCGTCAGTATAAACGGCGATTTACTGAAAAATCATTCCGCTGGGCATATTTCCTCTGAAGAAGCGTCTGAGCTTATTCATTTCTTAAACGATAAACTTGGAAACGATGTATTTAGTTTCTATCCGGGTGTTTCTTATCGACATTTACTAAAAATGCAAGGTGGAAACAAAAATATCACCTGTTCCCCACCACACGATTTTCCGGAAAAGCCATTTTTGCCGTTGCTTATTAAACCGGAAGATAACTCTGCCACACAAACTGCTAATGAGTTGAATAAACTCATCCTTGCTTCGCAAAAGATATTGCAAGATCATCCGGTAAATTTAAAGAGAATTGCCGAAGGAAAGGATCCTGCCAACAGTATCTGGCCATGGTCTCCCGGATATCGACCCTATATGCAGCCATTGAACAAAAAATACCCAATTAAAAAGGGAACTGTAATCTCGGCTGTAGATCTTATCAGGGGAATTGGGGTGTACGCTGGATTGGAAGTTGTCCATGTGGAAGGTGCTACAGGTCTTTACAACACCAATTACGAGGGAAAAGCACGTGCTGCCTTGGATGCTCTGAAAGAAAACGATTTCGTTTTCCTACACATCGAAGCCAGTGACGAGGCCGGCCACGAAGGCGATGTAGACTTGAAAATAAAAACCATAGAGTATCTCGATTCCCGCGTTTTGAAAACCATTTACGAAGAAACACAGCAAATGGACGACAATGTTCTTATCGCTGTTCTTCCCGATCATCCAACACCATGCGCCATCCGTACACATACCCGCGATGCAGTTCCTTTCGTTGTCTACCACAAAGAAATTTCGCCCGATAGCGTGCAGGTTTACGATGAGTTTGCTGCACAAAAAGGGAGTTTCGGACTATTGCACGGTGATGAATTTATGAAAATGATATTTAAGAGAAATAAGAGATAAAGAAGTTATAAATTAGAACAAACGTAGTTTTTCAAACTCGTAACACGTAACTCACAACCCGAAACATGAATTTTTACAGCACAAATAAAATAGCCCCGCTAGCAACACTACAAGAAGCCGTCGTAAAAGGACTTGCGCCCGACAAAGGATTATATATGCCGGAGAAAATAACACGACTTCCTCAAAAATTCTTCGATGAAATCGGCAGTTTTGGATTAATCGATATCGCTAAAACTGTAGCCAATAGTTTTTTCGGAGAAGATATTCCGAAAGAAAAGTTGGATAAAATTGTCTCCGACACACTCAGTTTTGACATTCCACTTGTAAAAGTGGAAGAAGGAGTTTATGTGCTGGAGCTTTTTCACGGTCCTACTTTCGCTTTCAAAGATGTGGGCGCACGATTTATGGCGCGTTTGTCATCGTATTTTGTGAAAGAACAGCAACAGAGAGATGTAAAAGTACTTGTCGCCACTTCGGGTGATACCGGCAGCGCAGTTGCCAACGGTTTTTTAGGAGTAAAAGGTATTCAGGTTTTTGTGCTGTATCCATCCGGAAAGGTAAGTGATATTCAGGAAGCACAGTTTACTACGCTGGGACAAAATATTGTCGCTTTGGAAATCGACGGAACATTCGACGATTGTCAGGCATTGGTAAAATCTGCATTTATGGATGATGAACTGAAAATACAAATGAATCTTACGTCAGCAAACTCCATCAATGTTGCGCGGTTTCTGCCACAGTCTTTTTACTATTTTCACGCATACACGCAACTTGCAAAGCAAGGAATCACCGATAATGTAGTTGTCTCCGTACCCAGCGGAAATTTAGGAAATCTCACAGCCGGACTGTTTGCTAAACAAATGGGGCTGCCCGTAAAGCGGTTTATTGCTGCCAACAATCGAAACGATGTTTTTTGGGAATACATGCGATCGGGAAAATATTCACCCCGACCATCCGTACAAACCATTGCTAACGCTATGGATGTAGGGGCACCCAGTAATTTCGATCGTATTTTAGATTTGTACAACCATTCATATGAAGATATTTCGAAAGATATCGCCGGGTATCGGTATTCCGACGAAGAGATAAAATCGGTAATCAGACATGTTTACGAAAAATCAAATTATCTTCTGGACCCACACGGGGCTTGCGCCTATTTGGCACTGAAAGAAAGTAAAAAAGCCGGAGAAACAGGGATTTTTCTTGCTACAGCCCACCCCGCCAAATTTAAGGAAACAGTAGAGGATTGTATCGGAAAAACTATCGAAATTCCTGGAGGATTGAAAGCGTTCATGAAAGGTAAAAAGCAATCATCTCCACTCTCTAAAGACTTCATTCAGTTTAAAAAAGCCCTAATAAACTTGTCTTAAGTTTTATTTTGGATATTTTTTAATGCTATTAAGCCTAAATTGATTAGTTTTGCGCTTAAAATCGGTAGAGAATCGGGCTTTTTGTTGATGAAACAACTCATAACTGTTTTATATATTCTAATCGTAACCACGCTTCTTCCTCAACTTTCTTTTTCTCAAACAAGAACGCTGAGCAATGATTCATTGCGTCTGCCTGCCGATTCAGTTGCAACAGACTCCTTATCGATTAAAGAAAAGCTCACAGCTCCGGTATTCTACACGGCTCAGGATTCTATGGTTTTCACCAAAGGGAACATGGGTTATCTGTTTGGCGAAGCTGACGTAAAATACGGCGAACTTGCCATAAAGGGAGAGCAGATCACGATGAACCTTGACAGCAGCATCATTTCATCTACTTTCGGGCTTGACTCTGTAGGAAAAGAGTTTGGATATCCGGTATTTACCCAAGGCGGTACGGAGTATGAGATGAAACGCGTCCGATATAATTTCGACACGGGTAAAGCATTTATTTCCAATGTTATCACGCAGCAAGGTGAAGGTTATATTGTGGCGAACACGGCTAAAAAGAATGCGGATAACTCGTTTTATATGGTGAACGCAAAATATACTACTTGCGATTTACACGATCATCCCCATTTTTATTTGAATTTGTCGAAAGCAAAAGTTCGGCCCGGAGAAGATGTTGTTACCGGACCTGCTTGGCTGGTTGTGGCAGATGTACCTTTGTTTCCGATTGTTTTGCCATTTGCCTTTTTCCCGTTTACCGACACCTACTCTTCGGGAATAATAATGCCATCATACGGCGATGAAATGGAGCGTGGATTCTATCTTCAAAACGGTGGATATTACTTTGCCATAAACGATTATGTAGATTTGGCGCTCACCGGTGAAATATACACCAAAGGCACCTGGGGTGTCGCCGCACGATCTAATTATGTTAAGCGCTACAAATTCAGGGGCAGCGTAAACGGCAGTTATCTAAACACCGTAATTGGGGACAAAGGATTGAAAGACTTGAATATTCCGGGATTATACTCGGTTTCTAAGGACTTCAGGATCAACTGGACTCACTCACAGGACCCAAAGGCTAATATGTACAGGACATTTTCGGCAAGTGTAAATTTCTCAACAAGCCGTGCGAATCTTAACGATTTATCCCGCCTCTATTCTCGTGCAGCGTCTAACAACACCAAAAGTTCCAGTGTAAATATCACTCAACGCTTTCCAGATTCGCCGTGGAGTTTGTCAGCTTCCATGAACATTAATCAGGTTTCCCGCGATTCCACTATTTCAGCCACCTTACCCAATATTTCCATCACCATGAATCGCATCTATCCGTTTAAACGTAAAAAAATGGTGGGTGCCGAAAGATGGTATGAAAAAATATCAATGAGTTATTCGGGAGAATTCCGCAATTCAATAAACTCAATCAAAGAGAACAGATTTTTCAAATCGAATCTGATTAAAGACTGGCAAAACGGTATGCGTCACAGCGTTCCCGTAAGTGCTACCTTTTCACTGTTCGACGTAATTCAGATATCTCCATCGCTTAACTACACGGAAAGATGGTACACCGGTGGAATAAAAGAAGCCTGGGATCCTGTTACGAAAAGGAATGTAGTAGTTGATACCATTAACGGATTCAAACGTGTATACGATTATGGTGCTTCAATAAGCGCAAACACAAAATTATACGGGATGTATGTCCCCTGGAAGATTTTTGGTGATAAAGTTCAGGCTATCCGTCACGTCTTTTCGCCCAGTATCAGCTTGAACTACAAACCCGATTTTGCAGATCCCAGATTCGGATTTTACGAAAAATACACTTACCGCAATGAATTTGGAGATGACGTGGAATATTCCTACTCTCCTTATTCACGAATGATGTTTGGAACTGCTCCGGCAGGACAAAGCGGGAGCATCGGATTTGATTTCAAGAACAATCTTGAAATGAAAGTCAAAAGTGAAAGCGATAGCACGGGATTCAAAAGAATAAGTCTAATTGACGATTTGGGAATCAATTTCAGTTATAACATGATGGCCGATTCCATGCGGTGGAGTATGATTAACACCAATGTTCGTTTGAAATTTTCGAAGTCATACACCTTGAGTTTGAATGCAACCTGGGATCCATACATGTATGAAGTGGACAAGAACGGAAGACCTGTTGCCGTAGACAAACTTCGTGTACTTAACGGTAAGGGCTTTGGTAAATTGCAAAGTACGGGGACGTCGTTTTCTTACTCAATTAATCAGGATACTTTCAAGAAACTATTCGGTAAAAAAGACGAAGTTGATGTAGGTTCAGGAGAGGATGATGCGAACAGCAATCTGCCTGACGACGGGACTATCGGACGAAATCCGAATGAAGCCGCACCAAACAGAAGTGTTTTTGACACCGGAAGCCAATCTATAGGAGAGTTTGACGACGATGGTTATCTGAAAAATGAAATTCAGTGGAATCTTTTGTTTAACTACTCTGTGAGATACGGATACGATATGCAGAATTTCAACTTTGATCGAATGGAATATCCCGGAAAGCTCACGCATAGTTTAGGGTTCAGCGGATCCATTCAACCCACCAAAAACTGGAATTTCACATTCAATACCGATTATAATTTCGATTATAAAAAATTTACGAGCATCAATTGCTCGCTTACTCGGAATCTGCACTGTTGGAGTATGTCGGCAAGTTTTATCCCAATCGGCCCATACAAATCATATAACTTTGTTATCCGTGCCAACGCATCTATGCTGCAAGACCTTAAATATGAGCAACGAACTTCTCCGTATGACAGGGGAATGGATTGGTATTAAAATCTAGACTGATAGAACAAAGAGCAAAGACAATAGATTATAAGTGGAGCCGCCAAGTCTACAAGTCGCGAGATCATCCCCATAACTTCTTCAT
>DCEG01000056.1 GCA_002316835.1 Bacteroidales bacterium UBA1035
AGTGCAAAGGTAAGCATATTTTCAGAATTGCAAAATATTTACACTGTTTTTTTCGTTATTTATTTATATTTTGTCCTCGCCATCAAAAAAATCATTCTTGAGCTGTTGTATCTGCTTCTGACGGTTTCAGCCATTGGTCGAACCAGCGGAAGAATTCGCGTTGAAACAATATTCCGTTTTGTGGCTGAAAAATCCAATGATTTTCATCGGGAAAAATAAGCATTCTTGAAGGTATGTTGCGAAGTTGAGCAGCATTAAATGCCATCATTCCCTGCGATGCCAAAATACGATAATCGAGTTCGCCGTGAGTTATCATAATGGGTGTATCCCATTTATCCACAAAGCGATGTGGGGAAGTAGCGTATGTTTTCTGCGCTACGACATTCAATTTGTCCCAATACGGGCCTCCCATATCCCAGTTGGCAAACCACATTTCTTCGGTTTCAAGATATTGTGCTTCCAGATTGAAAATTCCGGCATGAGACAAAAATGCCTTAAACCTCTTATCGTGATTTCCGGCAAGCCAATAAACAGAGAACCCTCCGTAGCTTGCTCCGGTACATCCCAATCGGTTTTCATCAACGAAAGGCTCTTTTGCTACTGCGTCAATTGCTGAAAGATAATCTTTCATATTTTGTCCTCCGTAATCACCACTGATTTGCTCGTTCCATTCCTGTCCGAAGCCAGGCAAACCGCGTCTGTTGGGTGCAACTACGATATATCCGTTGGCAGCCATCATTTGCAAATTCCATCTGTAAGACCAAAACTGGCTCACTGTGCTTTGAGGTCCGCCCTGGCAATACAACAACGCGGGATACGTCTTTGTGGAATCGAAATCAGGAGGATAAACTACCCAGGTAAGCATCTGTTTTCCATCGGTAGTTTCAATCCAGCGCTCTTCAGTTTCACCCATTGTCAGTTGCTCGAGAATGTGTTTATTTTCGAACGAAATTTCTGTGGCTTGTCCGTTAGTCAGATCAACTGAGTAGATTTCATCTGGTTGAGACATAGAATGACGTTTTGCGATAAGTTTTCCATTTCCAAGAGCTACGGACGCATAATCGTGCTTACCTTTGGTGATTGCCGATATTTGCTTCGATTCGATATCGGCAGAGAACAAATGAGTTTTGGCCTCAACACAAGCCACTAAATAGATGGTTTTATTATCGGTGTTCCAGATAAAAGCATCCGTATTATAGTCGAAATTCTCAGTCACGTACGTCTTATTTCCGCTTGCCAGATCCATTACGAACAATCGGTTCTTATCGGCTTCGTAACCATCTCGTTCCATACTTTGCCAGGCAAGTTTTGAGCCATCGGGTGAAAACTGCGGATTCACATCGTAACCCATCATTCCTTCGGTCATATTCGTAGTTTTTCCGCTTTCTACATCATAAAAAAAGATATCGGAATTGGTGGAAACTGCGTACTCTTTTCCTGTTTTTTTACGAGACGTATAAGCAATGGTTTTTCCGTCAGGACTCCACGCCAGTTGTTCTATTCCACCAAAGGGCAACATGGGTGCTTCATATGGTTCATCCTGAAGCAAATCGATGATATTTGACAATTTATCCTCACTAAAATCACCAACAAACGTATGAGGAACTTCTTCTACCCAGTGGTCCCAATGTTTATACATCAGGTTATCTACAATTCTACCCGATGCTTCAGGTAAATCCGAATATTTATCTTTTGTAGTCTCCCCTATCTTAACATTCTTAATAAACAGAATTTTTTTATTGTCGGGTGAGAAAATAAAACCATTAATGTCTTCTTTTTCATCGGTTATTTTTTTCATTCCTGTTCCATCAGGATTCATCATCCATATTTGAGATGTTCCGCTTTCATTACTCAAAAACGCTATCTTTTTCCCTTTCGAAATCCACTGCGGGTTTCCTTCCCGGGCGTTGGTAACTGTTAATTGTTTTTTCTCACTTCCATCGACATTCATTACAAAGAGTTCGGAATTGGTCTTGTTTTGTTTAATATCAACGTATGTAACCTGATATAGTATTTTTGACTTATCAGGTGATACTTTTACAGTTCCAATGCGTCCGAAACTGTGTAGTACCTCAGGAGTCATGATTCCGTTCTCTACCTTTATATTCGATTTTCCGATAGCTTCACCCAAGTTTTTTGAGTCAGTATCCGACTTTTGTTCACTGTTACATGAAAGCAACAATCCAGTCATTGCAATTGCCATAAAAAATGATTTAATTTTCATAAAACATCTATTTAATATTGATTCAGGTATATAATTATGATATACTTTCAACAATTTGGCCGTCCATCATATGGATGGTACGATCCGTTATTGATGCTAATTGTTCATCGTGTGTCACAATGATAAAAGTTTGGTTTAATTTGTCGCGAAGCTCAAAGAATAATGAATGAAGTTCTGCTTTATTATCTGTATCAAGACTTCCGGATGGTTCATCAGCAAACACAACTATCGGGTTGTTTATAAGTGCACGAGCAACAGCTACACGCTGCTTTTCTCCTCCCGACAACTCTGCCGGTTTATGTTCCATTCGCTCCTTCAATCCCATCATACCCAGAAGATCTTTCGCTCGTTTTTCAGCGGTGCTGTGCTTGGCATTACCTATCAAGGCTGGGATCATAACATTTTCCAAAGCTGTAAATTCGGGTAAAAGTTGATGAAACTGAAATACAAATCCAATATTTTTATTTCGAAAGTCCGATAATTTTTTTTCGCTGAGTTTGCTTAGATCGTTATTACCAATAAAAACTTTGCCTGAATTTGCCTTTTCAAGCGTTCCCATAATCATTAATAATGTGGTTTTTCCAGCTCCACTGGGACCTACAATCGATACAATTTCGCCTCTATTCACCTCCAGATCAATTCCCTTCAGTACTTGAAGATCTCCAAAACTCTTGTGTATATTTTCTACTTTTATCATTCTTTATTCCAAAGAAGTTTATAACATGCGAAGTTAACAAAAAACGTAAAAATATAAACTAATATTGATAAAAATGGTTGTAAAGGAATAATAAACATACTGTTTCAGCGAAATTATGAAAAAATTATTCGATTTCAGGGAAGAATATAAAAAAGGAGAGTTAAATGAATCTGACTTAAAAATCAATCCGATGGAGCAATTTCAACAATGGCTACAGACAGCTATTGACTCCGACTTATCTGAACCCAACGCCATGACACTAGCCACGAGTACCACAGGCGGAAGACCTTCTGCAAGAGTAGTTTTGCTAAAGGAAATAAACGAAAATGGTTTTGTATTCTTCACAAATTACCTCAGCAGGAAAGGCAGGGAGATGCTCGATAATCCTTTTGCTGCCCTTGTTTTCGACTGGCATCCAATAGAACGTCAGGTAAGAGTGGAGGGACGAATTGAAAAACTATCCATTGAAGATTCCGATACCTATTTCAACGAGCGTCCGCGCGAAGCACAAATAGGTGCCTGGGCATCGCCTCAAAGTAAAATCTTAAAAAACAGGGAAGAACTGGACGATCTGCAACATTCTTTCGAAGAAAAATTTAATAGCGACAAAGTGCCACGCCCCTCGCACTGGGGAGGTTTTATAGTGATTCCAACCACCATCGAATTCTGGCAAGGACGTATCAGCCGATTACATGATCGCCTTGTTTATCATAAAACAGAAGAAGGATGGACGTTGCACAGACTGGCACCTTAAGGCAATTTTACCACGTCTTTAAACTTTTCGGAACAAATCATAAATTTCTATAATTGAAAACAGCTGCCTCGTGCAAAACACTGAGACAGCTGTTTCTTTTATTTAAAACCAATAGATCATTCTCACATCGCACAAAATTCAATTCATTTCCCGATACTCATTTGGAGTAATTCCGGTTCTTTGTTTAAACAATCGGCTGAAATGTTGCGGGTATTTAAAACCCAGCTCATACGCTATTTCGCTGATTGTTTTATTCGCGTCATACATCCGCTCTTTGGCCACTTCGATTACTTTGGACTGGATGTAATCTTGGGCTGAAACACCGGTCTCACTTTTAATTAAATCTCCGAAATAATTGGCAGACAAGTTAAGTTCTTCCGCACACCACGCAACCGAAGGCAAACCTATATTTTGTGGTTTGTCCGAAGAAAAATATCGATTCAATATGCTTTCAAAACGTTCTAAAATTCCTTTATTGCTGTTATCTCTTGTAATAAACTGACGATCGTAAAATCGTGTACAATAATTAAGAAAAAGCTCGATATTGGATACAATTAACTGCTTACTGTGTTTGTCAATAGCGTGTTGCAATTCGTATTCAATCTTCGAGAAACAGTCTAAAATAATTTTTCTTTCCTGCTCAGACAAATGCAAAGCTTCATTTACGGCATACGAGAAAAAATGATAATCATGCATGTTCTTGCCCAACGTTGTGCCAGAAATAAAATCGGGATGAAATACCAGAGCAATACCCTGTGGTTGATAATAATCTTCGCCATACTGACCGATAACCTGCCCGGGAGCAAGAAAAATCAGTGTTCCTTCATCATAATCGTAGTTACTCAATCCATACCGTAAATCACCACACACTATTTTTTTAAAAAAGACCGTATAAAAAGAATAGCGTAAGCGCCTGAGTTGTCTCGGTGAAGCATTGTCGAGATGAACCACACTGACCAACGGATGCAATGTTTCCTGATTATTGAAATCATTGTATTCCTTTATGCTGTTGAAATTGATAATTGTATCCATATTTATTTGATTTATACCGCAAATGTAGCAAATTATATCTTTCTCACACAGCCGACAATTTAAAAACAGTGATTTTGGTTAGCAATCGGTAATTTGTATAAGAAAATGTTGGTTTTTACTCCCTATATTTGCAACGTGGAATTTATAAACTAAAATATAATCAGTATGATACGAATGAAAATGAGTGCGAATACAGCATTTTCGATTGTTTGCGCTCTCTTTTTATTATTGGGATGCGCCCAAAAGAACAACAACGAAAACGATGGACTTCTTCTGATAAAGGAACAGGGGAGTTTTACGGTAGGCGGCAGTGTTGTCACTTCTCCCGGCGAATTTAATCCTTATACACGAACGCCTGAAGGGCAAACATTGCACGGTGACCATGCCTATATTTTTTATCAAATTCCGGCAAATGCCCGAAAACTACCCTTAGTGATGTGGCACGGATTCGGGCAGTTTTCAAAAACATGGGAAACTACGCCCGATGGACGGGAAGGTTTTCAGAATTTATTTCTGAGACGCGGTTTTGGTGTTTATCTCATCAACCAGCCCCGGAGAGGAAATGCCGGTCGTACTACGGTAGAGGCGAATATTCTGCCTGTCACCGATGATCAGGAATGGTTCGGCACGTTCAGGCTGGGTATTTGGCCCGATTATTTCGAAGGTGTACAGTTCGATAAAAGTGAGAAAACGCTAAACCAATTTTTTCGTCAGATAACTCCAAATATCGGGCCCTTTGATACAGAAGTTATAACTTTTGCCACATCCGAGCTTTTCAATAAAATAGGAGCCGGAATATTGGTTACCCATTCGCATTCGGGTGGATTTGGCTGGTTAGCAGCCATCAAAAACGATAACGTGAAAGCCATCGTTTCGTATGAACCGGGTAGCGGATTCGTGTTTCCCGAAGGCGAAGTTCCGCAACCTATTGCCAGTTCGTCTGGGCCGTTATCAGCAACAGGTATATCGATGGACGAATTTCTGAAACTCACCCAAATACCCATTATTATTTACTACGGTGATTTTATTCCCGCACAACCATCCGATAATCCCGGAGCCGACGGATGGCGTACACGTCTCGAAATGGCAAAGTTATGGCGTGATGCCGTAAACAAGTATGGTGGCGATGTAACCGTGATTCACTTACCCGAGATAGGAATAAAAGGCAATACCCATTTTCCGTTTTCCGATTTAAACAATGTGGAGATAGCCAACTTAATGTCTGAATGGTTAAAGGAAAAGGGATTGGATAAATGAGAACTAAGCATTTAAAAATGAAAGCAATGAACAAAAAAATTAAACGTTATTTTCTAATAATTATGTTTCTGTCAACAAGTATCGTCATATCAAGTCAAACCACGATAAACAACCCCTTTGGTTTGGTTTATGGAGATGCCATTTCCGAAAACGTGCCGGGCAAAGTGAACATTCACCCGGTTACATACAAACTAAACGGAATTGAAATCTCAGCAAATATTTATACACCAGCGAATTACAATACATCAAAAAACTATCCTGCAGTGGTGGTGGCACATCCCAACGGCGGTATAAAAGAACAGGTTGCCGGACTATATGCCCAGCGTTTGGCTGAATTGGGTTATATTACTATAGCTGCCGACGCGTCTTATCAGGGTGCCAGCGGCGGAGAACCGCGTAATATAGACAAACCGGCTTTCAGGATTGAGGATATTCGAGGAATGGCCGATTATATTACCCACTACTCAGGAGTAGATGCTAATCGTGTGGGCTTACTGGGAATCTGTGGTGGCGGCGGCTATTCATTAAAGGCTGCTCAAACCGATAAACGATTTAAAGCGGTAGCTACCCTGAGCATGTTTAATTCAGGAGAAGTACGGCGCAACGGATTTATGAATTCGGGACTGTCCACCATTCAGGAACGTCTGAAACAGGCAACGGAAGCTCGCGCACAAGAGGTGGCGGGCGGCAAGGTGCTTTACGCTTCCAACACGGAAATAACCGATGAAATGGCTGATAAGATGCCTTTCGATTTGTATCGTGAAGGCCATTACTATTATAACAGAACTCATGCCCATCCCAACTCCACGTTTCGTTACACGATGAGCAGTCTGCTCGATTTGATGGAATTTGATGCTAGCACCAATATGGATTTAATCAATCAACCCCTGTTGATGATGGCAGGAAGCAAATCCGACACATATTATATGACCGACAGCGCATTTAAACTTGCTACAGGAACAAAGAATAAAGAATTATTCCTCATTCCGGGAGCTACGCATATTCAGACCTATTACGTTCCCGAATATGTAAATCAGGCGGTAAACAAACTCAGCGAGTTCTTAGGTAAATATTTGTAAAACAGAAATATTAATAAAAAACAAAAAGATGAAAGCAACAATTATTGGACTTTTTTTAATCATTTTCAGCGTACAGCTATCGTTTGCACAAAATTCCGCTGCGGAAGAAGAAATCATTAAGCTGTCAAAAGATAAATGGGAATGGATGGCAGAAAAAAACGTGGAAGTTTTAACCAAACTTTTCCACGAAAAGGCAGTATTTGTGCATATGGGAGGGGCCTGGGGAACCGAACGGGAACTCGACATCATTAAAAGTGGCGGCATCTGGTACAAAAAAGCGGATATTCATGAAGTATCGGTAAATATAATCGACAATACAGCAATCCTGTTAAATAGAATCGATTTATTGGCTGAGGTTGGCGGAAATGAAGTAACCAATCCGTTTGAAGTAACGGAGGTTTATGTAAAACAAGACCGTTCCTGGAAGTTAACTGCTTTGTCTTTCACAAGGTTAATGTCGCCTTCGAGATAATTGTCATTAAACAATCTAAAACGATGAAAAAAATATTAATAGTCATAGCAGTTCTAATCTGTTTCGGACTGCAAGCTCAGCAGAAATATCCAACAGTCCGGACAGCTTCAGGAGTTGTACGTGGCGTATCGGAAGACGATGTTGACAGTTACAAAGGAATTCCTTATGCAGCTCCACCGGTTGGTGAATTTCGTTGGCGACCGCCCCAACCCGTAAAATCATGGAATGGGGTTCGTGATGCAAGCGAATATGGTGCAAATTGTGCGCAAGCAGGATGGCCCCGTGGTTCGGGCGCTATTGCCGAGGGTTCATCGGAAGACTGCCTGTATTTGAACTTGTGGGTGTCATCGGGCACTAAATCCGATGCAAAACTGCCAGTCATGGTGTGGATACACGGTGGTGGTTTTGTAGGTGGCAGTGGTGCAGGCACATCGGGAAATCAATTTGCCAAACAGGGAATCATATTGATGACGATTAATTACCGACTTGGACGGCTTGGACATTTTGCCTTTCCCGCATTGAGCCAAGAGCATATCGATGAACCCAAGGGCAGTTATGCTTTTATGGACCAGGTTGCTGCGCTTAAATGGGTGCAGGAAAATATCTCGGCATTCGGTGGTGACCCGGACAATGTGACAATTTTTGGTCAATCTGCCGGTGGCGTATCGGTACACTCACTTATGACTATTCCGGCTGCCAATGGACTTTTCCATAAAGCAATCAGTCAATCGGGCGGTGGCCGTGACGGTGTTCTTACCGGAAGGCCGATTCACGAGGAAAACTCAGATATACTGTATCCTGTTTCGGCGGAAACAATCGGAGTAAATTTTGCCCGAAAACACGGAATTTATGGTATAGATGCGTCTGCACTCAGCAAGTTGCGTGCCCTGAGCGTTGAAGAAATTGTGGACGGAGGTCAGGAAACGAATGGAGAGAATGGCCCGCGCACCTATTCAGGCCCGATTCTCGACGGGAAATTTGTAGTTGAAACAACCGAAAGTGCGTACAATTCCGGCAGATTTGCAAAAATTCCGCTTATCATTGGTTCCAACAGCGTGGAAATTGGAGGAGGATTCGTGAATTTCAGCAACTCAAAAGATGAACTGTTTTCGCTGTTCGGAGAACTGAAAGATGAAGCAAGAAATGCTTATGACCCTAATGGAGAAAAAGAATTCGCAGAGGTAATTACCTTGTTCAATACCGATTGGGTATGGGGCGAACCCGCCAGATTTACAGCCAGGGCATTTATTGCTAACGAGCAACCAACATATGTGTATCATTACGGGTATATTCCTGAAGCCATGCAGGAGTGGATGAGATTCGGAGCCGGACACGGAGCCGAAGTGGGATATGTATTTCACAACCTGATCAACAGAGACGGTTCTGCAATAGATGCTGAAAGTGAAAAAATCGCCACAATAATGAACACCTATTGGGCAAACTTTGCCAAAACCGGTGATCCCAATGGTAACGGATTACCCTATTGGCCGGTTTACAATAAAAAGGATGAAAGTGTTCTCGATGTACAGTCAGATGGAAATCCGGTTGGAAAACCCGACCCAAGAAAAGCAAGATTAGACGTGATTGAAAAGGCTTTCAAACAGAGAGAGCGTTTACAAACAAGAAGTGGAATTTAATTATGGTTCCACCAAACGGAAAAACTAAACAGCAAAAACTAAAAATGAGAAAATTACTTTCAGTTCTATTATTACTCTTTTATCTCTGTTCATTTGATACGCAGGGTATAAATCAAAGCTCAGCATTAAATCCAAAAGAACAAAGCATTATAGCCATTTCCGCATTAACGGCAAAGGGCAATTTGTCAAGATTGAAAACAGAGTTAAATAACGGTCTCAATGCCGGACTTACCGTGAATCAAATCAAAGAAGCTATCGTTCATCTTTATGCATATTGTGGATTTCCAAGAAGTATCCGTGGCTTGCAAACCTTTATGAAAGTACTGGACGAACGCAAAGCCAAAGGTATTAACGATTTGTTGGGTGCGGATGCATCTCTCATTCTCGATGATAGAAGCAAATATGAACGCGGTAAAGATGTGTTGGGGAAACTAACCGGAGCCTCTCAAGACGGGCCAAGAACAGGCTATGCGGCATTTGCCCCCACGATTGAAATATTCCTGAAAGAACACCTTTTTGCCGATATTTTTGAACGGGATGTATTAACATACGCCGAAAGAGAACTCGTTACTATATCGGTTATCAGCAGTATAGAGAGAGCCGAACCCATGCTGCGTTCACATTTGAATATTTGTCTGCATGTTGGCTTAACACCGGAGCAATTACAAGAATTCGTGGATGTTATAAAAAGGGCCATTGGAAAAAATGAGGCAAAAGCAGCTCAAACGGTATTGGATGAAGTGCTTTCTGACTACAAAATCAAATAAAATTTACAAATGATGAAGAAAATAATTTTCTATTTTACTGTTATTACGTTGATACTTGTATCGTGCAGCGATAATTCCAAAAAAGAAAACAACACTGCATTAACGGCAAATGATCAAACACAAACAATGTTTCCTAAAGGAAATTTAATCGAGAACGATTATTTTAACGGAGAAGCGTGGTTGAATATGCTGGTTACCGATAGGGAAAATTTTGATGTGTCCATAGGTAATGTACTCTTTAAACCCGGTGTCAGAACCAACTGGCATTCTCATCCGGGCGGTCAGATTTTGCTTTGCACAAAAGGTAAAGGCTATTATCAGGAAAAGGGAAAACCGATACAACTGCTCAACGCCAGCGATGTAGTTGAGATTCTTCCGGATATCGTGCATTGGCACGGTGCAAAGCCTGACAGTGAATTTGAACACATAGCCATCTCAACTCAACAGAGCAAGGGCGCTGTGGTTTGGTTGGAGCCGGTAGCAGATGAGGAATATAATAGTTATCAAGAATAAAATTCTTTTGTCTTTAATTCAAACCACTTGGTCGACAAAATTAAAGCATTTGTAGATTTTATTTGTTGTAAAGATTGCGTGAAACTATATTTGTTGCAAGTTTGCAAATAATTTCCAATTTTCTAATCAATTCGATAATAAAAAATGAACACGAAAAAAGTAACATTAAAAGTAGTATTAGTTGTAGCAGCAATGTTGTTAACAGTCAATTTATCGGCACAATTTTCTTTGGAGAAACTCTGGGAAACCGATGCTGAATTAACAACTCCGGAATCGGTTTTATATGATGCAAAGACAAAAGTTCTTTTCGTTTCCAATATTGGCGATTTCCAAAAAGAAGGATCAGGCTCAATAAGCAAGGTAGGACTGGACGGTAAGATTATTCAAAATAACTGGATTACCGGATTGACCGCTACAAAAGGAATGGGGTTTTACAAAAATCTGTTATACGCGGCAGAACAGACCACCGTAGCCGTTATTGATGTAACTAAAGGTGAAATTGTGCAGAGAATAACAATAGACGGAGCTCAAATGCTGAACGATATAACCATCAATAACAAAGGAATTGTTTACGTGAGTGACTCAAGAGCAGGCAAAGTACATAAAATTGAAAATAGTAAACCATCGGTTTATTTGGAAAACCTAACCGGTATAAATGGTTTATTGGCCGATGGCCGGAACCTTTTAATTCTATCGGATGGAAAACTAAGAGAAGCAGATTCCAGGCAAAATATCAGAACCCTGTCCGAAGGTATTGAAGGCGGCGCTGATGGTATAGTAAAAATCGGTAATGGAGAATTTATTGTTACAGGCTGGGAAGGAGTTATATACCTTGTTCGGGATAACGGTGCAAAAATGGTTTTATCGGATACAAGAGAGCAAAAAATCAATACTGCAGATCTTGGATATAATCCGTCTGCTAAAACTATTTACATACCTACATTCTCTACAAATACTGTCATAGCTTACAGACTACGCGAACTTACCCGAAATTAACATTAGTGATGGCGGTAGAAATTTTAAAAGGAGATTTTCAAAAAATGAAAATCTCCTTTCTTTTATTCACAAAAAACACCTTTTATCAACTCTTCATTGACTTTATTTTAGCGAAATACATCGCAAACGAACGATATAAGAAGTGAGTCCATTTCCCGAAGGGAACTATAATAAGCGCCCACTGGGCCAATACCATCAGGTGAAATAAGTAAAGCCATTTATTGCTTTCCAGGATATTCAAGTCAATAAAGAGGCGCACCAAAAAAGCAGTTAAGCCCATTAACAGAAGCCAAATTACGAAAAACCAGTCAGACGGTTTGGAGTTTTTAGCCAATGCTTTTTTCTGCTGAATACGATCTTTTACAAAATCTACCGTGATGATAAAAATAAAGGCACTTTCCAGATATCCAAGAATGATAACAAACAGGTTCTCTGTGCCGAACCAGTTTAAGAACACGGTTGTAAACAACAACGAAAGATACGCGATTACCAATACCAGGTGCTCTAACCACCGAAAATGGTTGTCATCACAATCTTTGGCACGCTTCTGTGTGAACATGTGTACAAACAAATCGCCTAATGCCGTGAAGTAGTTTCTCAACGGTGCTTTGACACCCGCTTTTATCACCGAGAAGCGCCACATCCGCAGTAAGTTTGGGATAAAAATCACCACAAAAACGGTAGCAATGGCCAGCATTTCGAACAAATGTCCGTAATGAAGCATTCTTTCGAGTTCCCAGTTCACTAAATTAGCGAAAAACAATACGCCTGCAAACACCAGCACCATAGCAGTAAGAAACGCAGGGAGATATTTATAAAACAATCCGGAAAACCCTGTCCAATCGTATTGTGCGGTGAGCCATCTACGCAGTGACATCATCAATTCACCGGGATTCGCCTGTCGCGGACACTCTTTTGTACATTCCCCACAATAGTAGCATTCCCATGGTTTCAACGATGTCTTGATTTCATCTTCCAGTCCCAAGGTGGTGTAACGTATCATTTCGCGGGGGAACGAACTGTCGTTGGTGGAAAGAGAGCAGGTAGCCGTACAATTTCCGCAGTTAAAGCACTCGTTAAAGTCCCCCACTCCATATTTAATTAATTCCGATGCAAACTCAGGATTTACTTTTGCCATATTTTTAGATTTTTAGAATCAGGGACAAAGAACCAAGACGAAAAACTCGAAACTCAGAACTCGAAACCCGAAACTATTTAACTACTTTATTTTGTAATAATAATATTCTTCTTTTTCGTTTGTTCCGGCAGGCGTTACCACACCGTATTTGTTCATTGTCATCAAATGATAAGTAACCATTTCGGGAGCTATTTTCAGTGTTTCTACTACTTCGGGGATTGTTTTCTTATCCGTCTCGATGGTGGCAAGAATATCTTTCCAGATTTGTGGATATTCTTTCATATGTGCAGCCACGACATCTTCTTTTTCTTCGGTAACGGTGGATGCTTCTTTTTCTTTAATTTCCACATCAGCTGCAAAACCGTCAATCATTGCTTCGATTTCGTTGTCAGTATACTTTGCCACTTCAATAGCGTTCACGGGGCAAACCGGTGCGCAAATTCCGCAACCCGTACAAACTCCCTTGTTCACACCTGCAATGTGTTTTCCGGCTTCATTAACGATTTCCCTGATAGCTGTATAATCGCATACTTCGGCACATTTACCACACCATGTACAAATATCCGCATTTACACGCGCCACTACCGGGTCACCCATCACGGTACCGCTCTTCAGCAACGCTGTAATTTTGGAAGCTCCTGCCAATGA
This sequence comes from Bacteroidales bacterium UBA1035, assembly GCA_002316835.1. Classification (GTDB taxonomy): domain Bacteria; phylum Bacteroidota; class Bacteroidia; order Bacteroidales; family Dysgonomonadaceae; genus Petrimonas. The sequence continues at coordinate 13,215 of DCEG01000056.1, forward strand.
CGATTGTACTGCTTCACTCACATTCTTCGGTCCCTGACACGTTCCTCCGATATACACACCTTTTATAACCGTTTCCACCGGTTTTAATTTCGGGTGGATTTCGTTGAAAAACTTATCGTTTCCAATCGGAATTTTAAATAACTCCGAAATATGAGAAGCGTCAGCCCGTGCTACCATTCCGGTTACGAGCACTACCAAATCGGGAGCGATTTCCATCTCTTTTTTGGCGGTGAGATAGTCTTTTACTTTCAGTGAAATACCTTTACCGTTCATTTCTACGGTCGGCATCTCTTTTTCTTCGTATTTAAAGAACAAATCGCCTTGTTTCGATGCCTGTTCATACAGAATTTCCTGTTTGCCATACGTGCGGATATCCCGATACAAATGATAATTCTGAATTTTTCCGTACTTCGACTTCAATTGCAACGCCGTATAAATGGTTGATGTGCAGCAATGACGGGAACAATATTTGTTTTCGCCTTTTTTCTGACGGCTTCCCACGCAATAAATAAACGCGACACTTTTTATTTCTTTTCCGTTGTAAACCAGTTTTTCGGGCGATAACTCCATCAATCGGTTCAATTGCGGAAGCGTAATAACGTTCGGAATATTTTTGTAACCAAATTCTCCTTCTTTGGGCTCGTAATTGTCAAATCCGGTAGTTACAAGCACCGAGCCCACCAGCAAAGCAATGGTTTCTTCCTTTTCATTCAGATTAATAACCGCTTTGTATTTTTCCAGGTAATCCGGATGGTCTTTGAGCGCTTCTACGTCTACAACGGGCACATCGGGCAAAGCTTCGGGATAATTTTTGTAAATGGCTTTGCGTTTCGACAATCCAAGATTGAATTCGTCGTCCGCGTACACCTGACAATCATCCATCGCACGCTTAACGGTTTGTTTATCAATCTTACCGTTAATGTAGCGCGGTTTCACTTTCACTTCGATATTGAAACTTCCCAAACTTCCGGTTACCTTCTCAATGGTAGCTCCGGTAAAAACCGTTACGTTTTTGTATGTTTTAATTTCTTCGTACAATTTCCTGACGATTTCTTTTCCGCTTTGTCCCGAAGTGAAGAGTTTTTCTTTCTGTGCAATGCGCCCACCCACGAAGTAATCTTTTTCAACCAGATACACTTCATTTCCTGAGCGTGCCAAATCGATGGCGGCTTTCATTCCCGAAACTCCGGCTCCGATAACCATTGCCGCTTTTTTCACTTCAATTTCGATGTTGTCCAACGCTTCGGAAAACGCTACGCGATTGATGCCGGCACGGATTAATCCGGCTGCTTTCACGGTTGCTTCGCGCGGACGGTCGCTGTGTGGCCAGGAACATTGTTCGCGGATATTTACCTGAACATAGTTATTGGGGTTAAGCCCGGCACGCCCTGCCACACCACGGAACGTATGCAAGTGGAGTTTTGGAGAACACGACGCCACCACAATCGCATCCAGGTTGTGTTTCTGAATATCTTCCACCATTGCTTTCTGGTTGGAATCGGCACAGACGAACATTACATCTTTCGAAACAACTACACCATCTTCTTTGTGGAACATTTTGCTCAACTCTTCCACATCCACATAATCGGAAATATTTCCGCCGCAATGGCAAATATATACACCTATTCTTTGTCTCATAGTTGTTCCTCCTTAATGTTGCAAAACAGATTTACTCATTGTTGACTTCGGCATCACTTTAAATTGACTCTTTTTGTCGTCGAAAAGTGCTTCTTTTCTGTTCAGATATCCGGCAACTTCCGATGCAGCGCATCCGGCTGATAGAATAGAATCCGGAATATCTTTAGGTCCTGATGCTGCACCCGCCACAAACACACCTTCGATGCTCGTTAAGGACGGACTGACCAGTTCGTCTATTTGTTTTACAAAACTGAAATCATCCAGTTCAAGAATTTCGCCCTTGAACATATTCGGGACCTCTTTATTCGGTACAACTCCTACTGAAAGCACCACCAAATCGTGTTTAGATTCTTTCACTACACCTTTGGTAACGTCTTCGTAACGAACAATCAGGTCTCCTTTTCCGTTTTCAGTTTCCCATATCTTTGCTACTTTTCCTTTCACAAAATTGGTTCCCATTCCTTTTGCTTGCTGGTAGAACTCTTCGTATCCCTTACCGAATGCACGAATATCCATATAATAAATGGTGATATCCGCCATCGGAAGCGCCCCCATCAGAAGTTGCGCCTGCTTTATGGAATACATGCAACAGATTTGAGAACAAATGGGATTATTGCTGCAATCTGAACCGCAACCGCCATTTTCGATAGCTGAATCGCGTGAACCGGTGCAAAGAATATAAGCAATATTATCGGGAGTTTTTCCGTCGCTTGGGCGAAGTACATTGTTAAATGGGCGTGTTGGTGCAATCAGCCTGTCCATCTGCATGGAATCAATCACATTGGCGTATTTCGCGTAACCGTAATTGGGTTTGGCCGATGGTGGAAATAGTTTGTAACCCGTGGTTACTACTACCGATTTTGCCTTTATGTCTATGCTTTTCGATTTTTGAGAAAAATCAATCGCATTAGCAGGACAAATATTCACGCATTGATGGCACTCGCGGCAGTTGCTACAATCCAGGCAACGTTGCGTGCTTGCTTTCAGCTCTTCTTCGGTGAATGTTTTTTCCACTTCTTCCCAACTGCGGGCGCGTTCTGCCAAAGGCATCATCGCATTTTTTATTTGTGGACGTTTTTCGCCTTTAAATCTGCTCAAAACGATTTTTTTGTCGATAGCCGGAAGTTTATCCCCGTCTTCAAAATCGAACATATTCAACCCCCGCAGCCACTTATCCATATAGAAAGCGGCTTTTTTTCCTTGCCCGGCTGCTTCAATCAGCGTGGTGGAACCGGTTACGGTATCACCACCGGCAAAAATATAATCTACCGATGTCTGCAACGTTTTTGCATCGGTACGGATAGTTCCGTTCTTATTCAAATCTACCTGTCCGTCAAACGCTTTGGTATCTGCACGAAGTCCGATGGCTTCAATCACATAATCCACATTTTCAATGTATTCTGAACCTTTTATGGGTTCAGAACTGCGACGTCCACTCGCATCCTTTTCACCCAACTGCATTTTAGTGAGTTGAATTTGTGTGAGTTCTCCATTCTCTCCGATGTATTTCACCGGATTGCGAAGTACCATAATTTCTACACCTTCCTCTTCAGCTTCCTCTATTTCGGGAGCAAAGCAAGGCATTTCTTCACGGCTGCGGCGATACACTACAATCACTTTTTCAGCGCCGAGACGAAGTGACGTGCGGGCGGCATCGATGGCAGTGTTTCCACCGCCAATTACCATTACTTTTTTGCCGGTCAGGTCTTCGCGCTTGCCGATATTGGCTTCACGAAGAAACGTCAGACAATCTACTACACCTTTTAAATCAGAACCTTCGGTTCCCGATGACATCGCTTTGTGTGTTCCAATTCCCACAAATACAGCATCGAAACCTTGTTCTTTGAGTGATTTCAGATCGGTTATTTTTTTATTTACTTCAATTTCAACACCTAAAACGGTGATATTTTGTAAGTCTCTATCCACTACATCTTTCGGGGCGCGATATTCCGGCAAAGCCAGACGCAACATTCCACCTGCACCCGGAGCAGCTTCAAAAATCTTGACCGTATGCCCTTTCAATGCCAAATGATAAGCGGCAGTAATTCCGGCAGGGCCGGAGCCGATAACGGCTACTTTCTTTCCTGTCTTTTCTTTGATTTCCACGACCGGAGCCTGCGGATATTTTTCGTAGTACCAATCAGAAAAATACCGTTTTATTTTCCGTATATCTACCGGTTCTTCTACTAACCCACGCGTACAAGCGTTCTGGCAAGGATGATAGCAGGCTCGTCCTAAGCTTCCGGGGAATGGTATGTCTTCCAAGTGCAGTTTCATTGCCTCTTCGTACTGACCGTTACGCGCCAGCGTGATGTATCCGTATGCTTTTACGCCACCGGGACACTCGTTTATACACGGTGCGGAATGTCCCTGACGATCAATGGTTGCGATACGCGGATTTGCCAGGCTAAACGGGATATACGCCACTTTTCGGCCTGCCAGGTTCATATTGTATTCGTCGTTGCGGACTTCGGGGCATACCACTTCGCATTCCTGGCAGCCCGTACAATTTTCCTGAATTACGTAACGCGGTTTATTGGTAACATTGATATCGAAATCACCATCGGCATTCTTGGTTATACCGTCAATTTCGCTGTTCAGCATCAATGTGATATTGGGGTGGCGTGCCGTTTCCGACATTTTTGGCGTGGTGATACACGCGGCGCAGTCAAGCGTCGGGAAAACCTTGCTCAGCTGAATCATTTTTCCACCGATGGAAAGTCCTTTTTCCACCAGCAAAACCTTATGATTCATATCTGCCAGACTCAATGCCGCTTCCTGTCCTGCAATTCCACCACCGATTACCAGCGTATCGTAATTGTTATTTTGTTGTTTACTCATAATTTACTTTTCAATCGTAATTGAATTTACTCTTCCAATCCGGCTAAAATTTTACTAAAATTCTCCATATGATTAGCAAATGGTTCGGCACAAACAGAACACAACGCTGCCATACGAATACGCTTCGGATTGATATTTTTTTCCGTCATCAGTTTCTGAGACTCCAGAATAATATCGTTTGTACGCTCAGGACAACTCGAACTATAGGAACATTCGTGGCCGTCTGCAGCTATAAAAACGCCATCAAATCCTTTTTCAAGTGCGTGAAGAATCCAACGTGGTTTGACTCCCGATGAACAGGGCATATTGATGACGTAAACAGAAGGAGAATAGTGTATTTTTCTCAATCCTGCCTGGTCAATTCCCGGATCGGAAATCTTATCGGTGGAAAACACCAAAATTTTGGGAGATTTATTATCGTTCGACATAGATAAATAATGATAAGAATAAAACTGACGTTTCCTAACGCCAGAAAGCATTACAGACAAAATTTTGTTTTATTTTCTTAATACGCAATGCGGTTCAGAACCGCATTGCGTATTCTTCAAAAAATTATTCTTTGATCAAAAACAAACGACTGAAGCTGTCTTCGTCGTAAAAACCGAGGTATTCGTGTCCTACTTTTTCGCACCAACGAGGGATATCGCTTTTAGTACCTTCATCAGCCGATAAGATTTCCATAATTTCGCCCGATTCAATTTCTCCGATGGCTTTTTTTGCTGCCAAAAGTGGCCCGGGACAAGCTGTACCGCGTGCATCTACTGTTAAATTGGATTTTACTGCTTTTAATTCTTCTGTTGTCATAATTTCGCTTTTTATAATGATTAATAATTTAATTTGTTGTCTTATGTCTTGGCTCTAAAAATCTTGGTTCTGACTAAATAAACCACTGCATACTGCTTTCTCCAGCATCAGCAACAAATGTGGTGGCTCCGGCATAACGAAGATATGGGTAATCGATGATTTCTTCTTTTTTGAATCCCATCAAATCCATCGACATTTCACAAACGGTGATCTCTATTCCAAGTTCGGCCGCCTGCTTAAACATTTCGTCGAGCGACATTACATTTTTCTTTTTCATCAGGTTTTTAATCATCATCGGCCCCATGCCCAACATGTTCATATTGGATAGTTTCAGATGATTCCTGCTTTTTGGAAGCATCATCCCAAACATTTTTGAGATAAAATCTTTTCCTTTCGGTCTTTTCTTCGGATCACGAAGAGCAGCCAATGCCCAAAAAGAAAAGAAGAGTTTTACCTTAGTATCCATTACAGCAGCTGCCAGCGAAATAATCATTGCAGCCAGAATTTTATCCATATCACCCGATACAATGGCAATAGACAACTGATCTTTACGGGAATTTTCGATCCGGGTGGTTTTTGCTTTCAGCTTTTCTAATTCCGCTTGAAGCTTCTCCACAGTTATGGGATTTGTAGTTTCCATTTAAATAGATGTTTTTGAATGAATTAATACAATGCAAATTAAAGATATTTTTCTCTAATTGTTTGTCTTAATTGGGGTGAACATTCTTACTTTATTTTGTGATATATATCACATTTTTCTTTAATTTTGTGGAATGAAGAACGAATGTATTGATTGTGCCTGTGTGATAAAATCATCGAGCACACTAAAAAATTGCCAGATTGAAATGCTGGAAAACAACCACGCTGTGGTAAAGTTCCGCAGGGGAGATTCCATTATTAAACAAGGAGTTTTCTCCACAAACGTGATTTTTCTACGAAAAGGATTGGCTAAACTTCATATTACCGGTCCATATCACGAACAGATAGTCCGGCTAATAAAAGCACCAACTTATTTGGGTTTACCTACCACATTGGGTAATAAAATAAATCAGTATAGCGTCACAGCCGTGCTGGATTCGGAGGTATGTTTCATCGACATTGAAGTTTTTAGAAGGGTACTGGAGGAAAACAGGGATTTTTCTTCGTACATCATTATGGAGTTGTCTAAAAGTGAACTGGAAGCATATCGGAGATGCGCCAACCGCACACAAAAACAAACCCGCGGTAATCTTGCCGATGTATTGCTTGATTTTTCCGATAATATTTTCAACTCAGACGAGTTTGTTCTTCCCATTTCTCAATCGGATATCGGGAATTGGGTCGATGCAGGAAGGGAAAGCATCAACCGCGTTCTTTCGGAATTCACCGCGGACGGCCTTATAGAGATGACCGGGAGAAACGTAAAGATTCTCGATAAAAAACTACTAAAAATGATTAGCCATAATGGCTGAAAAATCTTTATTTCAAAAGATTCAACCCATCCTTTGCCGATTGGTCGGTTGGAGAAATGATAAGAACGGTGTTGAACAGCCGTTGTGCATCGGTTTTTTTACCGAGAAAATACTTTGTCCAGGCACTCATTAGCGTTGAATAATAATCGAACGGATACATAGTCTGCACCATATCGAAATATTTTTCAGCTTGGATAAATTCTTTCCGATAATAATAAATATTTCCCAACGCATAGTTTACTTTCGAATTTCCTTTGTCCAGCGCAAGGATTTTTTTATACACGGCCTCCAGTTCATCGGTTTTCTTCTGTGCGTCCAGGGGATAACAAATTCCCAACAAAGCTTCCACAGCCTGTGGTGCCAGACTTATGGCCTGATTATAAAACTTTTTACTGCTTTCATAATCTTTAGCCAGATAATATAGCCAGCCGAGCCGCAACGCTTTGTGATAATCGTATCCGTTCAAAACATTCAATTCGCTGATGGCTTTCTGATAATCACCCGATGATTCGTACTGATAACTGTTTGCAAAAATCTGCGATGGGTTTACCTGTGCCGAAACACTTACAGCAATCGCAAATAAAAGAATTATCAACCCCTGTTTTTTATTTAAAAGTTCCATGACAATGCAAAATTAAATAATTGATTATTGTATTTATAAGTGGTACTGCTTGTTGATGAGTATGCGTACCCTTCTCGTTGTTGCCATTGATATCCGGCAGATATCATTGTTTTCTTAAAAAAGTAAGATAGTGAAAGCCCGGCAATTGCTTTCACAGGATCGTAGGTATCATAAACAAGAAACGAGCGTTCGGTTATATAATTCTGATGATTTCCAATGCTTACGGTTCCATCGAGCCACAATTGTTTTGCTAATTTTACACCCAGGCTCTGAGAAAAAATAAATTGAGTATCTGTCCATGCGTTTTGGTTGTGAACAAAAGCAACACCCGTTGTTCCGTAAAAATCGAGGTTTCCCATTGGATAAAAGGTTAGCGATCCCTTTGCCTGATACTGATGTCCGCCTCCAAAATTGGAATAAGCTACAGCAATTTCCGGTAAAGTGTACACAAAGCGTTTGTTGAGAAAAGCCAGGATAGAAAATGTCGAACTAGTGTTTCCGGTTGATGTGGTGTAATAAATGGAAGGATAATAGAAGCCTCCACCGGGTCTACCGCCTCCACCACCAGGGCCATATCCTCCCGCTCTAGTGCCACCTGTGTAAATTGCACTGGCAGTTGTTGAATAAGTAGTTCCTTTATCTATTTTTTCGATGTTGTAATAACCGCCTGCGAATCCCCAGGTAATGTTATTTTCAGTAAAGAATTCCAATGCGCTGATCAATTGATGTTGCGACAGATTGTCTTCTTTGAGTATATTACCGGTTCTGGAGCGTTGAAATTCAGTGTTGTATAATTGATAACCCAATTTTAATTTAGCTCTATCCGATAACTTGAATCCTATACCGAAGGCAGCGTAAGCCATATTTTGAAACTGATTCAAAGAGTCAGTTCCGGCAAGATTGGTCTCAATATCGGGTTTGTTATCGTTAGCCATGTATCCTCCGGAGAGTGATACAAAATCCACGGCCGAGGGTTTGTAACCAATGGCTGCTTGTGCATGCGGCACCAACGATTTGACCGTAATATTGGCATTTTCTTTCTGTCCGCTCAACAGATAGGAGTAATAAAGGCTTTCCTGCAAAGCTGGGTCAGTGGGAGTTTCCGATAATGTTTTTTTGTAAAATTCGGCCGCTTTCGCATAATTTTTCAACTCGTAGTAGGCAATTGCCGTCCGATAATTGAGGTAATAAAAATCGATATTCTGTTCGTGGGCTTCTTTGCTCGTTTCAATCAGATTTTTATAATCCTTGTTCAGGTATTGCTGATACGTGAGGCTGTCGATTTGTGATCTGCGCAAACTGTCCTGTGCATTTAGCGACATCACAGCCATAGCGATAATAAAAGTTATACCCAATCGATACATAATTCTTGTTTTTGTGAGTTTATTTCGATTCTGTTCTTTAAAACCCTAACCGATGTTTCTTTTTTATGTTGTCTGAAAATGAGAGAAGATATGCGAGTATATGTATGATAAACAACTTTCTCAGGATAGTGCACATTATCCACATCGGTCAGTTGCGATTGATATTTAACACGCGTCAAAATAACAAATGGCGCCAAAAAATCCTGAAACCATTTTGTTCCGAGGGGATGTTCTTTCGTAAGAGGCATTGAATCCTTGATTGGGATTTCTTTTTCGTTGGAAAGCAATAGCTTAAAACAGCTTCGGTAGAAGAAATACAATGGCGATGATTTTTTTCCTACAAAGTCGGTAAAATAGAACATGGTTCCGTCGTTTTCAATGTAAGCTGTTGATTTTGATTTCTCACAGCGTATGTATGTTTTGTTGTACGCATCCGTTGCAATCTGCCACAAAAAATCATCGCCGTTGTATTTCACATTTAACATTTTACCCGGTTTTGCATCAAACGCATCAAAAGACAAACCCGATAACGGAACATTGAAAATGGTTGAATTTTCTTTTGGAGTTTCTCCGATGTGCAGTATAGGCCTGTCTTTCGTTTTTTCGAAAAAATACCCTATCGGGTACGGATGCGTTACGGCGCCAATTTCGGGTGTTAACTGCACCTGAAAATGGATGTGAGGCTCAGGTGATCGTCCTGAATTACCACAAGCAGCAACTACAGTACCTTTCGTTACATAATCGCCGACACGAACTTTGAAACTATCTTTTTTCAGGTGACTGATTTGTGTAAAGAGTCCGTTCAGATGATTGATAACAATCGTGTTACCCCAATTCTTTTTGGTATTCACGCTGTTTATCTCATTGTCATCGGTAATGTTGCTTATCATATACACATAACCGTCTGCAGGAGCGAGAACGGGCTTATTGTAGCAATAAAAATCTTCCTTTTGTGCGCATCGGCCGAAACAGTTGCTTCCTTCATCATCCGTTATCACAAAATCTAGCGCTTTCCCCCACGCTCCCAAATGCGTAATTGTCCCATCATAACCCTGACTTACCGTCCATTGATCCAAAAATGGGAGTTGTAGTTTGAACAACATTTCCTGTCCGAAACGTTGCATATAATTCACATTTTTGTACACTGTTTTTTCGGGATTATAATACTGGATATAAGGAAAAATAAAGAATCGGTTCAAGCTACGTTGTCTCAAAATAAACAATACTAATATCGATAATAAGCTGAATGACAGAGTATAAGAAGCCAGGTCAATACCGGAAATAAGATTTTCGATTCCGGTATAAAAAAGGAAAAGTACCGGAGTAAGCCCAATAACCAGTAAATAGCTGTAGGCATTGGGGATAATGAAAAAACTGCCGATAGCCATTCCCCAGAAAATATAGTTTACACCTGCCAGATTTTGAGTCAGTTGTTGAATATCGACTCCCATCATTTTACTCGTGACAAACGCGAAGAAAAATCCCAGAAAAGCCACCGTCGATTTAATTCTCGAATGAAACAACAGTGCAATAACTATAATCGCTCCCACCAAAATACTATCGTAAAGAAAATGGAAGCCATCGTTTTTAGGTAATAATACAGCATTTGGGGAATTTCGGTATTATCGAAAAAGTGAACGGCATTGTACCACGGAACTTTCATCTGTTCAGCTAAGACTAAAGTAAATCGATCGAACGGGAGAATGGATTGGATATTGGTAAATGTTTTGAACGAAAGGTCAACTACAAACAGCGTAAGCACGAAAGGCAGCGTGAGAATGGGAACTTTGTATTTGGCAAACAGAGTTTCGAACCAAATCGTGAGCATAAAGCCCAAAATAACGGCAAAAAAGAAAAGAATAAGAAACGATGTGTTCACATGAAACTTATACACCATACTCAACCCGATGAAAACGGCATTAAATCCATACAATCCGGTACTGATTTTTTCTTTCGAAAAACCGAGTATATGCGCGGTCAGATTAGTTAAAATTACTGCCGTAAGCCCACCTAATCCCAACTGATAATCGAGCATGCTCAAAACCAGCAGAATAATGGCGTACCATTTGTCCTGCGAAAAAAATATCTGAGCATAGCTATTGATCAAGCCGTTCAAATGCAACGCACCAATAGACTGAACTCTCATTATCATTCGTTTCTATACTTTACAACTTAAAAGTTTTCAGGTGATGGGGAACACTTTCGTTTTCCACAACGTTTTCCAATGTTTCACTTTTTCTTATCACGTGCACTTTTCCCGTGGTGTCTATCATCACCACATTCGGGCGAAGCGTAATAAATTGCATCCACTGCGTCATATTGTACGCGCCCACTTCGTGAACCACTACGCGGTCGCCTTTTTTCAGCAGCGGTAAACTCACGCTCTCGCGGAGGCAATCGATGTTCATACACAGCGGGCCGTAAAGCGCCATTTCTTCTGCGTGTTGCGTAAAATCCTGCGCAGGCGAAACCCGGTGATTGTACCAGAACGAAGTAAACATGATGTTCACTCCGATATCGAGCACCGTTGCACGTCTTCCGTCGGCCAAACGTTTTGTGGCAAGAACGGAGCCGAGAAGATAACCCGCTTCGTCAATCAACGCACGACCGGTTTCAAGAATCAAAAGCGGCAGTTCGTCAGGTTTGAAACCAAAATGTAAAATGGTATTCACAATGGCTTCTGCATAATCGTCAAACGTGGGAATTACATCTGCTCCTTGCAGGTAAGAACCTTTCAGCGTGTTGGAGGAACAAAATCCGCCGCCCATATCCAGATATTTTACTTTGACACCGGCTGTGTTTGCCGTACTTTGTGCGAGTTCACACATTTTCCGTGCGGCAACGGCATAAGCGTTCGCCGTAAGCATATACGTGCCGATGTGGCAGTGAAGGCCTTCCAATTCAAGATTTTTCTGCGTAACGATTTTCATTATCGCGTTCCACGCTTGTCCCGATTCGTAATTAAATCCGAACCTGTCCCATTGCGGATAAATGCCCGTATCCATATTCACGCGAATAGCCACCCGCGCTTTTTTGGAAGTTCCTTCCAGAATCTCAATAAGTGAATACAATTCATCGAAATGGTCAATATGGATAAGCGATCGGTTTTCAATGGCCATTTTCAGATCTTCCACCGACTTATCGGGACCGTTGAAAATAATCAGATTTCCCGGCACACCGTTGCGAAGTGCTTTTTGGTATTCAAAACCCGATACAACTTCCGCCCAGCTTCCTTCCTGATGAAAAACGTTGCAAACGGCATCCAGGTAATTGGTTTTGTAACTCCAAGCAAACTGCACTTTCGGATAGCGCATCTTAAATGATTTCAGCGCTTTATGATAGGTTTGCCGGATGGTTTTCTCACTGATGACGAACAGCGGTGAACCGTATTGATCCATCAAGTCGTTTACGGCAACGTCATCGATTTGTTTTACAGGCGTGTATTCGGTTCTGCTGCCGAATTTGTTCAGCAAGCCCGTATTCAGTTTCTGAATAACAGGGCGTTCGTAGTTTGGTTTCATAGTTACATTTCCCCCGTTGTTGAAATTTTTTCGAATTCCGATATATCTACAATCATATCGTAGGAGTAGCGGATAAACATTTTTCCGCTTTTGTATTCGGTAAACGGTTGCACGTCTTCACCCAACGCCATTTTCACCAATGCTTCAGCGTGATTTTGTCCGCATCCGTTGGCCAGATAAACCCAGGCGGGAAAACGTGGATTCATTTCCAGCAAATAATATTCATCCTTTTTCGTCTTGATAAATTCCAGTTCGCAGCCTCCGCGCCACTTGCTGTTTTCGATCACCCGTCGCGATATTTCCATTAGTTTGTCGTCTTCCAGCGAAATACCAGACCATGCTTTGCCCTTATCGGTGATGTAAAGTTTCCGCATCGGCACGGCGCCGATACAGTTGCCTTTTCCGTCGCCAATGGCGGTAACGTTCACTTCCGTTCCGGTTACGAATTCCTGAACAATGACCGGATAACCCCACTTGGCAACTATTTTGTAAAAATAAGAACTTGCCTGTTCATAGGATGAAGCGATGTAGGCGTCGTAATACCGCCCTTTGATAACCATGGGGTAATCCAAATCTTCTTCGAGTTTTTTCAGTTCCGAAAGCTGATTTATCATGTGACTTTCCGGTACTTTTACGCCGTACTTATCACCGAATTTGTTAAGTTCTGATTTTTGGCGTTCTTCAAAGGATTCATGTGAAGGAAGAAACGTGGCAATGCACAGTTCCGATTTCAATTGATGTTGAATTTTGATAAAGCTATGTAATTCCGCATCAAAATTGGGAATAATTACGTCAATTTTTTCAACGCCTGCAATGTATTGCAGCCGTTCTTTCAGCATCGACGAACCAGCTGTAGGTAAAGGTAATTGATACACTTTATCCACCAATTCGTGCATATAAATTCCCGGTTCCAGGGTTTCGTACGAAAACCCAACGATACGAATATCAAAATCCGTGCTTTCCTTTAATGCACGGATTACGGGAATTCCGGGACCCGGGCTGTCGATATTGTTCAGTCCCGTTACCCCAACGGTAATTTTACGTTTACTCATTTTCGGTCAGTTGGTAGCTTTTCAGCAACGATAAAAAATCGTAGAGGTCTTTTTCGGCGGTGGATTTATCCAACTCGTATTCTTCCCGAAGCGCTTTCATTATGTTCTCATCGCTTTCACCGTCTTTCATCTTCTGAAGAATAAATACACCCGTTTGATTAACGCTAAAACTGTCTCCGGTAAGCGGGTTAAAAATAAATCCGTTTTCGCTAATGGCAATGTTTTTTCTAATATTCATAGGCCTTGAGTGTTAATTATGAGACTCCTATGTTATTGTTGAACTATATCCAAAAAACGCTGTAAATTTAGTATTTTGGGTTGATACTCAATATTTCTGCGTGTTAAATTCTTTGAAAAAGCACGCAGGTGGTTCTCAGAACCACGAAGTAAATTGGTATAAATACGCTGAATGTCGGCATTATTGGTTTTCTGAAGATACATTTCCAAATCGTGAATATCCTGTTCTTCAATCAGGGCACCTGCTTCCAGTGCATCGACAAGAGTTGTTCCTTTTGTCAAATCGTTATACATCTTTTGTAGCTCTTTGTTATTGAATTCTCCGGTTTTTTCTTTCGACAGATCTTTTACATCGTTCTCGTTCATTAACCACATAATGGCTTTCTGATGTACAGTTTCGCTCCGCGAAATATTTCTGAAGATGGGGATATCATATTGTTCGGCGTAGAAAGTATAGACATCGTGTGCAAGCTTTTCTTCTTCTCGCATATACTGAATGCTTTCGATATCGGCTTTGGATAAACCGTCTGCCTTTACATTATCACTGGCTTTTACCGGATTTTGTATGAATAACAAAGCCGTGATACCGATAGCCATTGCGGTGAATGTGATTGTTGTTTTTATCATAGAAAGTTTAAATAATATAACCCGTCGAAATTTTACTTCCGACAGGTTTATAAAATGATTTACTAATTATTCCCTGCGGTCGCAGATACCGTTTTTATTAGCATCCACAAAGTTTACAAAGTAACCTTTTCCGTTGCGAAGTCCTGTTCCTTTGCCAGGTCCACGTCCCTGCCCGGGAGTACCGTTTTCATAGTTATCGCAAATGCCGTCTTTGTCAGCATCAACGAAGTTTCTACCTTGCCCGCGTCCGTTTCTCATTCCCATACCTTTGCCCTGTCCGCGACCGCTACCGTCGAGCAGGCGTTGTTTTCCGTTTGCATTCGGATTTCCGGGAATTCCGTTTTCGAAATTATCGCAAACGCCGTTGTTGTTCTTGTCCACAAACGCAGGTCCGGTTTGAGTGGTAGTTGCTGCATCTTTTTTTACCTGATTCTGATTTTGAGCAGTTACCATCCCTACGGACAAAACCACTGCTAAAGCTGAAATAAAAAGTTTTGTTTTCATTTTGTTGTTTGTTTAATTGTTATTTCTATTTGTTTTATTTTCTATTTATTCCGACCTCCAACCGCGGCCGTATCTGTGCCTATACCCTTGACCACGGGCTGTGCTATCATTTCGGTTATACCCACTTCCGATATTTGCTGCCGTTCCATCTCTGAATAAAGGGAGAAAGGCTCTCTGTAATTGCTCACATTGCGATGAATCGCACACTGATTTTATTTTAAGATAAAAATTGTTCGTAATGTTTTTTAATTCTGTGTGGTGACTTCCTAAATGAGCCGATAAACTATTTAACCTCATGGAATCGGACTGCGGTTTGTTCAACTCTTCGAACATTTCTCTTTTCAATGAATCTATTTCGAAAATCAGGTCGTTGGCAATATATTGAAATTCACGATTCGCTTCCCGGAAAACTTCCATTTGAGCATCGTTAAACCCGAGTTCCTGTCTGAAGAATCGTCCGGCTAAGGGATTTTGTTGATTTTCATCAAGAACAATCGCCAGATTATCATCTTTGTTCTGCTGATTACGATAAAGAATAGTCCCAATAGTTGCCAAATTCAGAATAATCAGCAATGCAACGGCAAACCACAATATTTTATTTGTCTTATTCATAATCGGCAAAATTGTAATATCCTAAATTCTCTATCTGGCTGTCATTGATGTTCATCACCATTTCGGGTGATGCATTGTCAACGTAACTGTTACCGATCGTAACTCCTAAAAACGCAACTGCGGCAATGCTCGCGGCAAGCACGACTGCTTGCCAAACGGGAACTTTCCTAACCTCCTGTTGCTGCGATTTTTCAATCGTCGCCATCACGCGGGTGCTTAAGAACGGATTTGGCTCCATTTGCTTTTCGCGTCGGATAAGATTATCTATATATTGTTCCGTTTTCATTTTCATCGTTTGTTTAATGGGTTAGACATTGTTATAGTTGATTTCCTACGGTTATGTAGTTAATTTTTTCTGTAGATTGTTTTTTGCCCGCTGTAAAAGCTGTTCCACGGCGCCTTCCGATGTATTCATTACTGAAGCGATAGTTTTTTGTGGAAGTTCTTCGTATTTGCTCAAGATAAAAGCCATGCGCTGTTTTTCGGGTAAAGAATCGATAGCTTTTCGAATGCGGTGATCGCGTTCCGAATCTTCCAAATGTTCCATCGGAGTTTTTTCGCCACTCGGTTTGTGAAAAATATCTTCAAGGGATTGTAATAAACGGTTTTTTCGATTTCGATTGATGAAATTGATGCTCATATTCACGGTAATCCTGTAAAGCCACGTAGAAAATTCCGATTCACCTTTAAAAGAAGTAAAGGACTGATACACTTTTACAAAAATATCCTGAGTAACATCTTCGGCATCCTCTTTCGAGTGAACAAACCCCACAACCGTGCGAAATACCTGTAACTGGTATTTTTCCATCAGCGCTTTAAAAGCAGAGTTATCGCCCGATAGTATTTCGTGTATGAGTTGTTCGTCTGACATTTGTTTCAGCGTTCAATAAGATATTAGACAGCGAGAAATCAAATTTCCTACGGTAAAGGTACAATATTTGGATTATTCACACATAATTATACTAAAAATGAAAGAATTAGATATATAAGAAGATTTCAACACTTTTCAAATTCATCAATAACAACCATAGCGTTAATTTATGCAAAAAACCCAGGCTTTATCGCAAAAAAACAAAAAAGGTAGAACATATTTTGAAGAAATGCATTATATTAGTGAGTGAATATTCACTCACTAATTAACGTATAAATTCAATGAAGAGTAAAATTCTGTATATAAGCATAATAGCTGTCTTATTCTCTATTTACAAAGTTGGAGCACAATCTTCATTAGAATATCAGGATACTACACGACGTTCTTTGTCGACAATATTAGATAATATAAAAACGAAAATAGAAAGTGACAAAGCCTATCTGGAAATCTCAGAAGAAGAAATTATTAGAAAAACCGATTCTTTACCCGCATTTTCAATTTATAAAGACAACTATTTCATTTCGGGTATATCGTTAAATGAAAGAATAAATAACGAAACAGCCGATGTTAAATATCAAATAAGCATTCGTCATCGTCTTACTAAAAGCCGTTTGCCTTTCAATACATTTCTTTACCTGACTTATACGCAAAAATCGTTTTGGGATATCTATGCAAAATCGGCGCCTTTTCGCGATAACAATTACAACCCGGGAATCGGATTAGGAAGGTATATCATTGTGAACAATAAACTTACCGGAGGTACCTTTCTTCAACTGGAACATGAATCAAATGGACAAAACAATGAAGAATCACGGGATATAAATCTGATAAGTTTTTCGGGAAAATATTTCTTTACATACAACATGTCGGTAAAATTTAAAGTGTCGATCCCTTTCCTTATTGGCGAAAATAACGAAGATATACTCGATTATCGGGGAACCGGCAATTTTGCTTTCGATTACATGACGAGAAATGACAAATGGTGGATTTCGGGCGCAATTAGTCCAAAGAAAAGTGTGAAATCTGCTAATTTAACTCTGACAGCAGGTTTTAAAATTTCCGATAGATTCAATCAATATATTTTCGGAGAATTTTACAGCGGTACAGGCGACAGCATGCTCGATTACAAAAAGTACGACTTAAAACTTCGTGTGGGAATATGCATTAAACCGGATTTTTACAGTGTTTTTTAATACATATAATTAAAGTGGTACAACTATGAAAATTGCCATTTTTTATGAAAACAATAGACTGAGTTATCCAACGAGAAAAAAGATGAAAATCTCCATTTTTGATATACAAAACGAAATAGTAAACGGCGTAGAAAACATAACAATAGAGCCAGGCACAATGGATCAATTGCTGGTCGCTTTGAAGGAAAAAAATATCGATGAAGTATATATATCTGAAATCGATGACGAAAGCCGGAATAAACTCACAACTGAGGGTATAAAAGTAAAAACTGCCGATATGTTAAGAAACGACAAACTTTTTAATTCGCTTTATACATTGCCATAATCTGTAAAATATGAAAGTAGTTCTGACATATTGCATTTTACTCGTGTTCGTTTTGAGAGCCAACTCTCAGGACAGTACGTTCGTGCAAATACAAAACATGTTGGATACTGTTCCGGCGATCACTACACAAAAACATCCCTGGCGGGCAATTGGCACCGAAATTGGGCTTAACATGGCTATGAGAGGATTCAACCGATTTATACTCAACGATGAATATGCGCAGATAAACTTATCCTCCATGGGGAAAAACTTGTCCACTTTACCTGTTTGGGACACGAATAGTTTTTCCACAAACCTGATAGCACATCCCTATCACGGATCGATGTACTTCAACAGTGCAAGGGCAAATGGATACGGATTCTACAATTCGATTCCATTTAATGTGGGTGGAAGCCTCATGTGGGAATATCTGATGGAAACAAAACCGCCTTCCATGAATGATTTAATAGCCACAACAGTTGGAGGGATTGCGTTGGGGGAAATAACTTTTCGTTTTTCCGATTTGATTCTCGATGACAGAACTATCGGAGTAGAACGTGTTATCAGAGAGTTCACGGCCGGACTTTTCGCTCCAACTAAATTGATTAACAGGTTTTTCACCGGTGATGCGTGGCGGGTTAAAAGTGAAAAAGGGAACATGATTGAAACCCTTCCGTTTGTATTGAGCGTTGGTTCGGGAGGAAAAATGATCAAAGAAGATAATCGCCCCGGCTACAACACCGGTGTAGGGATTGAAGCAAATGTACAATACGGAAATGTGTTTGAAGAACCGATACACAAACCTTACGACTGGTTTTGGATAAACGGACATATGAACATTGTTGAAGGAAACGTTTACCTGACACAAATTAATGGAATTGGTGCAATACTGAACAAAGAGATATACGAGAAGGACAACCTGAAAATAATGGGAGGAGTTTTTCAACATTTCGATTACTATAATTATAAAATGGAAACCAAAAGTGGCCGGATTATAACTCCTTACTACATTTCAGAGGCGGCAGCCGCCGGAATAGGGTTGCTTATAAACAAAAAAAAGGAGAACGTAAATCTGCGTACACGAATGTTCATCAACGGAATTGGCCTGGGAGCAAGTATATCGGATTATTTTGAAATAGATGACAGAGATTATAACATGGGCAGCGGAATGAGTTTGAAACTGTACACCGATTTAATTATTAAAAACAAATTTTCTGTTTCCTTTCTTTCAGAAAACTATTTTATTTACACGTGGAAAGGTGTTGATGAAAAGTTATCGTTAAAAGACCTTACCATCCCGGAAATAGATTTCTTGAACGTTCAGGGTGACAGAAGCACAGCAAAGCTGAGAATTTTTGGTGCCGAGTTCAAGTACAGGATAAACGCCCTTCTGTATGTAAAACTAAACAACAGATTTTTCACGAGAGACACTTCCTACAAATATTTCCCGAAGGTATTTTACCGTTCTCAGGAAAATTATCTGAGTGTGGGAGTGACCGTTTAGGAATAAAGGATTAAAAAAACAACAAATAAAAAGAAGTGAAACAATGTTATTGTAAATAAGATTTATCTTTGCAACTGTGTTTTATTCTCTTTTATCGACAAAAGGCTATAACAATGGAAATTACACCAAGACAACTGGAAATTATTGAAGCTACCGGAAAAATTCTTACCGCTACGGGGGCTAACGGATTAACGATCAAAAACCTGGCGAAGGAAATGCAGTTCTCCGAAAGTGCTATTTACAGGCATTTCGCGAGTAAAGAAGAGATTATTATTATGATGCTTAAATATTTGAGGAATAATATTATCGAAATATTAAGCACCCTGAAAAAAACCGGCGATGTAGAAAGAGATTTTAGAACATTCTTCAATAAACTCAGCCAATATTTCAAGGAAAATCCCTACTACGTAGTTGTGGTATTTTCGGAAGGATTGATGGACGAAAGCGATAAGATAAACGATGAAATATATGGTCTGATGACCTCCACAAGCAGCTATTTGGAACCAATTCTGCGAGAAGGACAAAAACAGGGAATTTTCATTCCGTCTGTTTCATCCGACGAATTAACCATGATATCGATAGCTACTTTTAAACTGCACATGTTTAACTGGAAGTTCTATAAATTCAATTATAATTTATCAGAAAACATCGGGAAAATGTCTACTTCTCTACTGACGCTTTTTGTCGGTTGTACAAAAAATCCCGGGGACAGACCAATATTCTGAAAAACAACGAACAGTTGTCAATTAGTAGCGTTGCGTTAAT
>DCEG01000076.1 GCA_002316835.1 Bacteroidales bacterium UBA1035
TCTCCCTGACTTACAGGAATATTGTCAAAAACCTGGAAATCAAAGCATATAGCTGTTTTAGGGGCTTTTATCTTTGGTAATAATCTATCGTAAAAGCCTTTCCCTCTACCCAACCGGTTCAGTGTGCGATCAAAAGCTACACCCGGGACAATTACCAAATCTATTTTACCGTATTCAGATTCCGTGAAAGTAACGCCAACCGGTTCTTTAATTCCATAAGCGGAAGTCGACATACTTTCTTCGGAGACATATTTTTTCAAA
Organism: Bacteroidales bacterium UBA1035; assembly: GCA_002316835.1. Lineage (GTDB taxonomy): Bacteria > Bacteroidota > Bacteroidia > Bacteroidales > Dysgonomonadaceae > Petrimonas. Next base: position 262 of record DCEG01000076.1, read on the forward strand.
ATTAATTCACCATTATTAACCACCGGTAGAAGAAAATGTTTTTGTAAACAGTATTTTTTTATCCATTCATGCGTACTAACCTCATCAGACATGCTGTAATAGGCTAGTACAACTTTAGCGTTCTGATATACTTCAGTGAGTTCAAGTGTTGATATAACCTCTTCCGAGAAATCTATCAGTTCTCTTTGAGAATACGATTGCTTTTTCTGGGCAATCCTTTCACGGAGTCTTTTTTTCTGCTCTGTTATATTCATTTCTTCTATACATAAAATAACGAGCCAAATTCCTTGGGAACAGGAAAGCTGACCCTCAGGCCCAGCGAAATGGACTTATACTTTTCTTGTACCACAGATTCGGGCTTCGCCAACCCTCTTTCAATGAAATTCACTGCATTTTTCATCAACACATCGTCCTGCATGTATACGGAGAAATAGCTTTCCTCACCGAAAAAGTTCCTAACGATATATGAAACCAAATGTCGCTCGAACAGTTTCCTGGATTCTTCTATATAATAAGGCCGTGGCCGGATCCCCTTGTTGTCGGCATAACTCACCAGATTCATCAGAAGAGGCTGCTTATACAGGTAGCGGGCTAGGTCTTCAGCCGATTGAAATTCCCTCAATTTATGCTTATGCATATCCGAATAGGTTACAGCATACTCTTGAATGAAATCCTTATTTGCAATCATATTAAAATAAGAATTCATACCGATTGTGTCGCGGGCAATAAAAACATCCGGCATTATACCGTCACCTCCGAAAACCGTTCGTCCTCCTTCGGTTTTAAACTGGATGAGAGTCGACGCTGTATCGGAATTTGCGTAATCGCCTTGCATATATCTGTTCAATGCTTCCAGCTCGTATTCATCGTACTTTCCTTTTTCATATTTGCGTTGAATGGAACGTCCAGATGGTGTATAATAGCGGGCAACGGTAAGCCGCACAGCCGATCCATCGGGAAAATTCCGCTGGCTTTGCACCAATCCTTTTCCAAAAGACCTCCGCCCCATCACCAATCCTCGATCATTATCCTGAATAGCACCGGCAAATATTTCACTTGCGGATGCACTTAACTCGTCAATCAAAATGACAATATCGTCTTCTTTACTCGTTCCCGAACCATTGGCATAGTTGTCCTGCCTGGGAAAGTTTCGTCCATCAGCATAAACAATCAAATCCCCTTTATGAAGAAATTCATTCACCATAGCAACAACAACTTCCAACGAACCGCCGCTGTTACCTCTCAGATCAATCACGAAAGAATGTGCCCCCTGGCTCTTGAGCTTGGAAAGCGCCGATATAAACTCATTAAAAGTGTTGAATCCGAATGTTCCCACCTTGATATATCCGATGGTGCTGGTTTGCATATAAGCGGCCTGTACACTATTCATGGGAATATCTCCCCGAGTTACAGTTATGTCTGTCAGCTTTGTATCATCGTTTCTTTTAATTCCCAGTTTTACTTCAGAACCTTTTTCGCCACGGAGCTTTTGCAATACATCGGCGTTTGTAATTTTCCTGCCTGCAATCAGCGTGTCATTAACATTGACTATCCTGTCCCATTGTTGTATACCTGCTGCCTCCGAGGGACCACCGGGCACAATACTTGTCACTACAATCGTATCGCTCAATACATAAAAACTAACGCCAATCCCCGAAAAATGACCTTCCAGGTCTTCGTTTAAACGCCTCATTTCGCTAGCAGAGATATACGCCGAGTGCGGATCGAGTTCCTGAACAATTTTGGGTAGCGCTTCTTCCACAAGCTGGCGAATATTCACGGTGTCTACATACGATTTGTTGATGTAGTTGAATATAGCATCAATCTTACCGGTTCCATCCACTTTTCCCGTACTTCCAAATTGCGAATAGATGCTTCCTATGAGAATTCCCAAAGCAATACCCAGTCCAATCCACAAAGGAAGCCACGTTTTTATTTTTTTTTCAGGACTCATTATCTTATTCTTGCAACTTAATTTTTCACAAATCAATCGAAATCAACTCTATATCAGCCCTTCTAAGTAATTCTATGCCATCGCTCAGCCTGTATGAATCGGCATAAACAACTTTCCGGATACCTGCCTGAATAATCAGCTTTGCACATTCGATACAGGGAGAAGACGTCACATACAACGTTGCTCCTTCGCTACTGTTGTTGGACCGAGCCACTTTGGTGATGGCATTTGCCTCGGCATGAAGAACATAAGGCTTTGTAACGTTATCCTCATCTTCACAAACATTTTCAAAACCCGATGGTGTTCCGTTATATCCATCGGATATTATCATCTTGTCTTTTACCAAAATGGCGCCCACCTTACGGCGTTTACAGTATGAATTTTCTGACCAGATAAATGCCATTCGCATGTATCGTTTGTCCAGTTCGAGCTGTTTTGTATCTGTCATTATACTTTGCTAACTGCTATTCTATCGCTTTTAAACTCATATCCAAGCTTTTTACCGAATGGGTAAGCGCGCCTACAGAGATATAATCCACACCACACTCCGCATATTGACGGATAGTTTCGAAGGTAATTCCGCCCGACGATTCCAGTTCAACGCACCCGTTCACGATCTTCACCGCTTCACACGTTTGTTCGGGCGTGAAATTATCTAGCATGATCCTGTCGATTCCTCCCACGGCAAGAGCTCGTTTAAGCTCATCGAGGTTACGTACTTCAATTTCTATGTTGAGTTGTTTGTTTTTCTCCTTCAAATATTTTTGCGCTCCACGGATGGCTTTCTCTATACCTCCTGCAAAATCCACGTGGTTGTCCTTCAGCAAAATCATATCGAACAAACCGATACGGTGATTCTCTCCACCACCAATTTTCACGGCCTGCTTTTCCAGCATTCGCATCCCGGGTGTAGTCTTGCGCGTGTCAAGCACTTTGGTTTTGGTACCTTCAAGTAATTTCACATATTTCCCTGTAGTAGTGGCTATCCCACTCATCCGCTGCATGATATTCAGGACCAACCGTTCGGTTTGCAGCAACGATTGTACTTTTCCCGACACAATGAATGCAACATCTCCGGGCTTAACGTAAGTTCCGTCATTAATAAAAACCTCCACTGCTAATCCTTCGTCGAAACGATGAAAAATCGTCCTGGCAACTTCCACTCCTGCCAGGATACCCTCTTCTTTAATCAACAGCCGGGCTTTCCCGAAAGCTGTTTCGGGAATGCTACAAAGTGTGGTATGATCGCCGTCGCCGATATCCTCGGCAAAAGCTAGATCAACGAGTTTATCCGTCAATTTTTTTAATTCCATTCAAGCTAAATTGAGCTGCTCATTAACAATAACAAAATTCATACCGTATTGTTAAGAAAACTTGCAAATTGTGAATGCAAAAATATAAAAATAAAAGGTTATATTTGCACTCAGGTTGCTAATTTTACGTAAAAAACATGTATTAATAAGAGATGAAGGTTGTTTTGCT
>DCEG01000046.1:0-57324 GCA_002316835.1 Bacteroidales bacterium UBA1035
ATCCTCATTCAATTGTTTCCCCTTTGCGGTAATAATAGATTAACCCATATTCACGATTCTTTTCCAAACGCTCGTTTTGTGGGAACTCAGCATTGAATTTCTCCACTTCTTCCCATGCATCGAAGATAATACTGTCTACTTCACTTCTGAATTCGGATACCTCATTTAATATCCTGGCAGTCGCTTTTTGATGAATTTGCTGAGTTTGATAACTCTCCTTAAACAGAACATACATTACGCTCACTTTGGCAATACCGGGATTATAGATAGGTACACCTCCTTGTGAAATACGTTTGTTTTCTCCTTCAATTATTTTTTGTCCCCATTGTAACAGTTGCTCGTTCGAATTTAGATCGGGGACAATGAGATTTAAGTCATGTAAACCGTAAAGTTCCAGATGTTCAGATTTTATTTCGGAGCGGGTAACGCTCATATATAACACTTGAATGAAATGGGAGATGTACATCCTTGCATTTTTTACTTTGCTTTGAAAGGCTATATTTGCTTTTACCTGGGTGTCGAAAGTTTGCTGATATTTATTGCACAGCCGTTCGAATTTATCAACCACTCTTTTTGCACTCGACAGTGTCTTCATAGATATGGCAACTTCTTGAAAGTCGATATTGGATGCTTTCTCAATAGCCGTTTTTAGCGCTTTGATGCGTGATAAATCAGTATTTGGTAATCTTCGATAGGGCATTCTTTAAAATTATTTTTCTCTGTACATCAGGTTCTCAGACAGATAAATAAGTTCTTTTTTTCTTTCGTCAGACACATTAATTGACGAGAGACAATCTAAAGCTGCAAGGTAATACTTTTCTATGAGATTTTCAGAAATTGATTTCAAATTTAATTCATTGTAAATATTTTTAACGGATTCTATTTTTTCGTTCTTGTCAAAATTCTCGGCAGAGATCCACCTCATTAACTCAGCTAACTGTTTTTTGTCAGAGCTTTTAAGGGCTTTTATCAGTAGATAAGTTTTCTTGTTGCTAACAATGTCTCCTCCAATATTTTTGCCAAAAGTTTTTGCGTCACCATATACATCTAACAGATCATCTTTCAACTGAAATGCCAATCCTATATTTATACCATAATTATAGAGCAGTTCTGCATCGCGTGCGGAGGCATTGGCTAAAATAGCACCCATTTTTAACGAACAGGCTAATAGCACTGCAGTTTTTAATACGATCATTTCTATATACTCAGCTTCAGTAACATCTGCTCTTTTTTCGAAATCCATGTCTAATTGTTGTCCCTGACAAACCTCCATGGCGGTTGTTGAGAAAAGCTCCATAACTTCAGGCAAAAGATCCGGATGGACAGAAGCCACATATTTATACGATTCGATAAGCATGGCGTCTCCTGAAAGAATAGCCGTGTTGGCATTCCACTTTTTATGTACTGCCGGCATGCCTCTTCTCATATCCGATTTATCCATCAAATCATCATGCAAAAGTGTAAAGTTGTGAAAGATCTCAATTCCAATAGCAGGTTTCAACGATTTCTCTACTTCCTTGCCGAACATATTCGTTGCAAGTAAAACAAGCAATGGCCGAACTCTTTTTCCACCCACTGAAATAGCATATTTAATGGGTTCAAATAGACTTTTGGGTTTCAGATCGAAGGAAATATTACTTATCGCCTCCTCTATTTTGTTAGTTAAAAAATCGGCGGTGTATAACATAAAGGATTTTGAAAAATATTAATTAGAACAAAAGCTGCCTTTGGTTAAAAAAGCAGCTTTTGATATCTCGAAAAATTTATCTCAATTATTGTTGCAAACGGAATACAACAGGGAGAGTAAAACGTACACGTACTGCAGAGCCACGTTGTCTACCGGCTTTCCATTTCGGCATCGACTGGATAACACGGATAGCTTCTCTGTCGAGCGACGGGTCAACTCCACGAACTACCTGAACGTCAGTAATACTACCGTCTCTTTCCACTACAAAGTTAGTAATAACACGTCCTTGAATACCGTTCTCCTGAGCAATAACCGGATATTTAATGTTGTCGCTTAGGAACTTCATCATTGCTGCGTTTCCACCTGGAAATTCAGGTTGTTCTTCAACCACAACAAAGATCTCTTCGGTTACTTCTTCTACTTTTGGTTTTGGTGGTGGAGGTGGAACATAGGCTTCCATTTGTCTCTTACTAGCATCGTCTTCGGTGTTGATCTCAATTCTTGTTTCCACTTTCTCTTCAACTACCTGAATGATTTCCGGAGTTTCCGGGGCTGGTGGTGGAGGTGGTGGTGGAGGAGTCGGATCGCGACGAGTGATCTCAATTTCTTCTTCTGCCAAAACGTCTTGAACTACTACACTTTCGTCCAGCTTTTTGGTTTCTGAAGACCATTCGAAAGCGAAAAACAGCAGAGCAACAGCAACTACTATCCCCATCAGGATGGAAGTCAGCTTTTGTGTCTCTATATTCGCTTTAGCGGTTTTTTTTACTTCATCATTCATTTTAATTCTTCTTTATTATGTGTTTTACTGACTGAACATGCACACGACTTAGAGTGCAAAAATAGATATTTTTTTTATATACTGTGATTATTTGCAGATAAAATTCTCAAAAAAAGTCATTTTCTTGTTAAATTAATCAAAGTATTCAGAGAATATCATTTTAAATACCGAATTATTTGGTGATTTTAAAATGTACTGGCAACGTAAATTTCACTCTAACTATTCTCCCGTTCTGAAATCCCGGTTTCCAGTTTGGCATTTCCGAAATCACGCGTACAGCTTCTTTGTCTATTGTTGGTGAAACTCCCCGTATTACTTTGATGTCTGTAATGCTTCCGTCTTTTTCAACCACAAATGTACAAATAACTCTGCCTTCGTTTCCCATTTCGATATCCACTGAAGGATATTTCATGTTTTCGCTTAAAAATTTCATTAAGGCAGCCTGACCACCAGCAAATTCAGGTGAGATCTGAGCAAAATCGAGCGGAGTTTCTACCGGTTCCTCCACAAATCGGGGGGTAGGTGCAGTAGAAATTACCTGAGGTGGTTCTGGTAGGTCTTCGGTAGAAAAAATCTTCAGATGTTCCACCGGATCATCAACAACTACAATTTCATCCGGAGCCACAACCTGTGGTGGTTCAATTTGAGGTTTTGGGGGATCGGGTGTCCTTCTCGTCAAAGCAATATCTAATTCTTCCGGAACAAAAAAATCAGAAGAGTAAATTTTTGGTGCTGATCGTGGACTGCTCCATTCGAATGCTACCATTAGAAACGATAATGCAACGACTGCTCCCATCGCAAAAAAGAGACTGTTTTCTTTTAGAGGCTTCATCTGTTTCATAACATTACATTTTTAAGGGTTTTGAATTCATCTCAAATGTACAGATTAAATACTCAAAACAATCATTTATTTAGCTAATAAATATCAAAAAGTAGCCATATGTTTTCATTTAACATTAAAATGATATAATATGTGCGATTTAACGGTTAATATATCTATAAATTAACAGTTGCTTATAAATGTTTTGAATTAAATTGTAATAAAAAAGCATCTCAAAGAGATGCTTTATATGTATTATTGATTATTTAATTGTGTTACATTCTAATCTTGTAAATATCTTTCAGATTCCTGCCGTAGCCATCATAATCCAGGCCGTAGCCCACTATAAAATCGTTGGGAATTTCCAGCGCAACATAATCCAAATGTATTTCTTGTCTTAAAGCGTCCGGTTTAAGCAGAAGTGTAGCGATTTTTATTTCTTTGGGATTAAATTTATTAAGTTCTTTCTTAAGTGCTACCATTGTATTTCCTGAGTCAACTATATCCTCCACAATCACAACAGTACGATTCTCAATGCTTTCATTCAAGCCGAGCACTTCCTGAATCCTGTTTGTGGTAGAAGTTCCCTGATAGGAAGCCAAGCGCACAAAAGTAATTTCACAAGGAACGGTAACTTCTTTCATTAACTCTCCGGCGAACATAAATGCGCCGTTGAGCACTGCGACAAAAATTGGATTTTTATCATGAAGGTCGCTGTCAATTTGTCTGGCAATTCGATTGATAGCAGTTTGAATATCTTGAAAATCAATAAATTTGTCGAACCGCTTGTCTTTAATCGTTACTGTTTCTGTCATATAGTGTAAAATTTAAAGCACAAAAGTAGCGCTTTTTTTTGTTTTATATAATAAAACACAACACTTTCTGTAATTTGTGCGGTTTTTTAAAATATTAATTTTAACAATTTTGCAATGAACAATAAAAGCTGACATTCTTCAAAAATTGCCGAAAAATATATAAGTTTGCGCTCTGAAATTTTTATTAGATTTTTGATATGAAAAAATATCTTTTTTTGTTTCCAGTCGTGTTGTTTGCGAGCTTTGTTTTGTTATCTTGTAAATCCGATAAAACCTTTGAAATAAAAGGCGAGTTTTCGTCTGTGGCAGATGAAACTTTATTTTTGGAACATCGTGGATTGGGCGGAATTGAATTACTGGATTCTGTAAAGCTCAAAGAGAACGGAGTGTTTAAGTTCACTGAGGAGGCTCCGGAAAATCCCGAGTTTTACCAATTGAGAGTGGGCAACCAGCTTGTAGTTTTTGCCGTTGATTCGATAGAAAAGTTGCAAGTGAAAGGCGATGTGAAAGATTTGGCAAACACATTCTCAATTGCAAATTCCCCTGTTAACGATCAAATCAAACAAATCGACTCCCAAACTCAAAAAGTAAAGCTTCAAATTGACGCAGCTGATAAAAAACACGCAGCAAAAATTATCGATGATCTTACTTATCTGGCCGAACTCGATTCTGTTTTGAAAGAATATAAAACAGAGATTTCAAAATTAATACTAGGCAATCCATCGAGTGCAGCAGCATATTATGCTGTATTTCAGAAAGTGAATGATTATTTGATTTTTGATCCATACAACAGGCAAGACTATGCAATGTTTGGCGCTGTTGCTACATCGTGGGATAGATATTATCATGGAACACAGCGCTCGAAACATCTGTACAATTTTACGATGAATGCCTTGAAGACCCGAAAACAACAGGAGCAACAAGCTGCCCTACTGGAAAATGCACCGGTTGTTACAGAGTCTTCGTTGCCTGATATAGTTCTGACTGAAGTTAACGGAGAAAGAATATCGCTTTCTTCACAGAAAGGAAAAGTGGTTATTGTCGATTTTACGGTTTACAACTCGGAATTCTCTCCAAAACATAATATAGATCTAAACAAAATATATACTCAATACAAAGATAGGGGATTGGAGATTTACCAAGTATCCTTTGATTCAGACGAGCATTTTTGGAAGAACGCAGCAAATAATCTGCCCTGGATCACTGTTCGCGATCCACAAAGTGTATATTCCCGACTACTCTCAACTTACAACGTGCGTAACATTCCTACTGCATTTATTCTTGATAGAGAGGGTGACGTAGTTGCACGTGTGGAAAATTACACAACTCTTTCAACTGAAGTAGGAAAAGTGCTGTGAAATTAGACGAAAAGTTTTTTTAATATCAGAGAAAATACTATCTTTGCACAAAACATAAAAGATTGAATAAAGGGGATTCCGGTCTGTAAAGTGGCCGGAATTCTTTTTCTTTAATCTATATCTGTGTAAAAATATTTAAAAAATAGGAGAGTTAGAATATGGCGATTACTTATATGACAGAAGAGGGCCTTCGAAAATTGAAAGAAGAACTCGTGCATATGGAATCTATACAAAGACCGGAGATTTCTCACCAAATCGCAGAGGCACGTGATAAGGGTGACTTGTCGGAAAATGCAGAATACGATGCTGCTAAAGAGGCTCAGGGAATACTGGAAGGGAAGATTGCACAACTAAAGACTTTGATCGCTACTGCCCGTATTATCGATGAGAGTGCCATCAGCACTGATGAGATTCAGATAATGAACAAGGTTACTATCAAAAATCTGAAAACCAAAAAGGATATGACCTATACGCTTGTGTCTGAGAGCGAAGCAGATTTGAAAAGTGGGAAAATTGCAGTGAATACGCCTATTGCACAAGGTTTGCTTGGTAAAAAAGTAGGCGATAAAGTAGATATTCAGGTTCCATCAGGTGTGTTAAGTTTTGAAGTTTTGGATATTTCAATTTAAAGAGAATGGCAACAATCTTTAGCAGAATCATAGCGGGAGAAATTCCATCATATAAAATAGCAGAGAACGATAAGTTTTTCGCTTTCCTGGATATCAACCCGATGGCAAAAGGTCACACACTGGTTGTTCCTAAGCAAGAAACCGATTATATTTTTGACCTTGATGATAGCTTATTAGCTGAAATGACCGTTTTTGCCAAAAAAGTTGCTTCTGCAATAAAAGCTATAATCCCGTGTAATAGGGTGGGAATCATGGTTCTTGGGCTCGAAGTGCCTCACGCTCACATTCACTTGGTTCCAATACAAAAAGAAGGTGATCTGAATTTGTCTAATCCACGCGTAAAACTATCAAAAGAAGAGTTTGAGGAAATTGCCGGAAAAATAAGGAGCAAAATGGAATAACCCATCTGTCGGACTAAGAAATATAGACAAGCGATAATCGATTTTTCTCGGTTGTCGCTTTTTTAATTGTAAATACTTCAACTCAACTTTTTTTGTGTACATTTACCGCAGATAAATTGTAATCATGAATAATTCGTCCATAATCAAAAAAAATAATAGTTAATCAAGTAATAAAAATGAAAACTCTTTTCCACCTTTTGTTAATAATTTCCTTAAGTTGTGGCTTGGGGCTCTTCTCATCGTGCAACCAGGATAAGGAAATGAATGTGCTCCTGATTGTCGGTGGACATGATTTTGATGAAGTACCTTTTTATGCTATGTTGGATAAGTTACCGGGTGTAACTTATGATGTCGCTGAGCATCCCAATGCATATACTCGTTTAAAACCTGGACTGATCGATCGTTATGACGTGATTTTGCTTTACGATATGCCTACAGAAATACCCGAAGATGCAAAAGAAGATTTTGTTTCCATGTTGGAAAATGGTAAGGGGCTTGTTGCTCTTCACCATGCCTTTTGCAGTTATGACTCCTGGCCGGAATACACGAATATTATCGGAGGGCGTTATCATCATTTTCCCTGGCAGAAAAATGGAAAAGAGCAACCACCATCAACGTATAAGCATGATATTGGCATGGATATTAAAGTGATGGATACTAAGCATCCGGTTACAAAAGGGATAAGCGATTTTCAGATAATGGATGAAGCGTATGGTGGTACTGAGATCCTTGAAAACGTTCATCCTTTGTTGGGAACCGATGAGTCTGCCAGTGGCCCCTTGGTAGGCTGGACTAATAATTATGGCAATGCAAAAGTGGTGACATTAACGCTTGGACACGATAAACAAGCATGGGAAAATCCCAATTTCACCCGGATTCTTTCTCAAGCAATTTCGTGGGTAGGTGGAAAATAGTTTCTTCTGTTTTTCAGTTCAAAGTGGATAATTATCCCTGCGACAACGAGTACTTCGGCAATAATTCCTAAAATAGAACCTTCTAATCCGAAAGCTCCGCCGGTAAGCAATTCGGGGCCGGTTTCTTCTGTTACAATAACCGAGTAAATATCCAATCCACTCACATTAAATCCTACAAGCGATTGGAAAAAGTTCCAACTGAAGTGATAAGCTATGGGAAACCAGAGGTTTTTAGTGTAAATGTATGTTGCGCCTAATCCGATTCCTGCGAGAAAAAGGCTTATCAGTGTAACCCAGCTAAAATTGGGATTAAGTGCGTGCATAACTGAGAAAATGAGTGCCGAAACTAGTAATGCCACATGTTTATTCATCGATAGCATCAGATTTTTGAGTACATAGCCACGCAACAGCATTTCTTCGGCAAAAGCAACAAAAACGAAAAGCAGCACCAATAACAGAAAATCGGAACCGCTGAAATTAACTTCTTCAACAGCTATAAAACCGATCGATTGTAACAAGACAAATGCGCAAACCATAACTCCCAATCCCAGCAAGGTGCCGATTAAGATATCGGGAGTTCTGCTTTTCGTATGGAATCCAAGATTTATAAACGGTTCACGATCAATAAACCGCATCATTAAAAACAGGACTACAAACGTTCCTGTCAGGTTGAAAAATTGTAGGATATTCAAATCACGTAGCGATTGGGCATCAGGTATATCAAAAAAAGAATAACCGGCAGCATAACTGCCAATAACTTCAAAAATACCTACAATGAAAATATAAGGTAGAATAAGAATTAATATCCTTACCCAGCCTTTAATCGGTTTCCTGATTGTATCGGTATTTGATTCCTTGTGAGTTTCAGGAGGAACGAGTTCTTTACTTTCTAGCTCCATCGAATTATATTTTTCTGATTCTCACACCACGCACAAAGTGATGCTCACCTTTTTCCAAGATCAAATCGGCACGAAAGCGGGTGGGTAGAATATTTTGCATCAGGTTCGTCAGATTAATTTCCTCCCAAACTTCATTGGCAAATTTCAACAAATCTTCTTCCCTGTACGATGCATATTGGTGAAAATAGGAATCTGGATCGGAGAAAGCTGTTTTTTGGAGTGTCTTGAAACGATCGAGATACCACTGGCGTATATCTTTTTCCGCAGCATCCACATAAATAGAAAAATCGAAAAAATCGGAGACGAAAACCCTGCGGCGTGGCTTTTTATTCAGTGATACCTGCAAAACGTTAATACCTTCCACAATAAGAATATCAGGTTTTTCTATTCGCTGAATTTCGTTGGGAATAATGTCGTAATACAAATGTGAATAAACAGGGGCCTCCAGCGTTTCTTTTCCCGATTTTACACCAGCCAGAAAGGCGAGAAGGTTCTTAGCGTCATAACTTTCCGGAAATCCTTTTTTGTTCAAAATACCGCGCTCTTCGAGTTCAGCATTCGAATATAAAAAACCGTCTGTGGTAATTAACTCCACCTTAGGCTTTTCCGGCAACATCGACAATAACTTTTGCAAGACTCTTGCCGTTGTGCTTTTTCCAACAGCCACACTTCCAGCTATGCCGATGATATAAGGGATTGTTTGACTGTGATTTTTGAAAAACTCTTCCCGTTCTGTGTGTAAATTCCGATAATGTGTGAGATGGATCTGTAACAACCGGATGAGCGGAATATAAATTTCTTCCATCTCTTCCATGGTAAGCGGTTCATTGAGCGCTTGTAACTGCGTCAGATCGATATCGGCAATTGGAAATTCGGGATGGTCTTCGAGTACGCTCCATTCCTCGCGGGTGAAACTCCGGAACGGTGAATAAGTGACGTCGTAAGGTTTAAAAATCATAGCGAATACAATTTTCTTGGTGCAAAGATAAGACGGTTTTCTTTTATGAATCTTTTTTTACGAAAAAAACTGGACAATAATTTTTTTTAGTATTATCTATTAAACTTTTTCTCGTCAAAATTGTCTTTTATCTATAACTAAAACCCAAAAATTATGAAAAAGTTATTATTCACATTTGCATTGGCAATTGCATCGGTGACGATGTTTGCTCAAAATTTCGATGTTTTTGTTACAAACATGAGTGGTTATACAAGGCAGTACAATAACAATCAGGTTGCCGACTTGTATAATAATTATTATGGCGTTCCGCAATCCACGTTAAACGGTTATTATAACGATTTCGGAAGTAATTGGGGAAATGTAGCCCTTGGACTTGAGTTAAGCCGTATTTTAGGTATCCCGATGCCCGATGTTCGCGGAATTTATGACGAAGGTGCTTCCAACGGACAAGGCTGGGGTGTAATGGCGAAACGATACGGTATTAAACCCGGCTCTGCCGCTTTCCACAGGATGAAGAATACTTTAGGGAAATCTCAACGTGAATGGGGTGGAATCTTCGGAGATTATGGTAAAAATAAAGACCCAAGAGTAGCCAGAAAAGATATTAATATTTTCGAGAACGGCGTTGTAAAACCAAAAAACGGAAAAGTAGATAAGCGCTTTGAAAAGATGGTTAAAGAGGCTAAAAACAACAATAATAACAAGGGAAATGCCGGGAACAAAGGCAACCAGGGAAACAAAGGTAATAGCGGAAATCAGGGAAAAGGCAAGAATAAGTAAATAGGCGCACTCTTTATTACTCTATATATAAAAGCCGGCAGAGAATTTTTGGAATTTCTGCCGGCTTCACTTTTTTATGATACCGGTACCCAAACACTAACGTTCCCAGCCGGACACGAGAAATTTCCCCACCCATTTTCATCTATGGTAACCCGATGCTCAAAACGCCCCAGAAAATCATGAAATTCTTGTCCTGCATAGTGTGCACCGACTTCCATCGGTTTTTCATAACTGTCTTTGTTGCTTAACAGCACGGCACAACCCCGGTGTTCGCCATCGCCATCGCGCGTCCAGCCGAGACAGTTGGCATCTTCAAAATAATCCCGTTGTGTGCCGTAGGCATATTCTTTTCGGGCAATTATAAGTGCTTCAATTCCATCCACTCTATTTAGGAAAATTTCGTATTCGTTGCCGTCTTTTCCGTATCCCCAATAATGTGCGCCAAATAAATCGGGATAAAATATGCAGGGATATCCGTCTTGTCGCAACAAAATAAGTGCATAGGCTATCGGTTTAAACCACTCTTCGATAGGTGCCTCTAGTGATTGCAGTGGCTGAGTATCGTGATTGTCAACTACGGTTACTGCCAGTTGGGGATGAGTATGCACGAGCGTTTCGTTGAATATGGTTCTCAAATCATAATCCGAACCGGCGAGCGAAGCTTTGCGCATGTTGTGATGAAGCGACGAATCAAACAAGCTCATTGATCCATTAGTTGCATCAATATACCGAAGCAGCAACTCCAAATGTCCGGGTTCCCAATACTCGCCTACGGCGAAAATATTTTCTCCGGTGTTTGCTCTTAGTGTGTGCAGCCATTCCTGATAAAATTGTGGTGATTGATGTTTTACGGCATCCAGCATCACTCCGTCGAAGCCGACGGTGTCGTGATACCATTTGCCCCAATAATTAAGTTCTTCGCGGACATACGGATTTCGATGATCGATGTCGTTATACATCAGATAATCGTAGCTTCCTTTCTCATCATCAATGAGTCCTTCCCATCCGGCGCCGTGATCGTTTATAATCTGATAAATGAAGTTGCCTTCTTCGCCTTCGGCGTAATCTACTCCTGAAAAACAATTGAAATTCCACTGAAAATCGGAATATTGCGTTCCTCTTCCGGGAAAAGTGAATTTGGTGTAGGCTTCAATCTCATAGGGTTCGGAAATGTTTTGCTGTCGGTTTTGTAAATCTACTTTTACGGCATGAAAACGTTCTTTTTCATCTCCTCCGGCTTTATGGTTCAACACGATATCCACGATAACCCGGACTCCTTTTTCTTTAAGTGCCCAGATGGCATCGAGGTATTGTTGTTTTGTGCCGTATTTGGTAGGGATAGTCCCTTTTTGATCAAATTCGCCCAAATCGAATAAATCGTACGGGTCATATCCCGTTGAATAACCGCCGCCCGAGGCCTTGTATGCCGGTGGCAGCCAAACGGCATTAATTCCCAAATCCTGTAAGTATTGCGCCTGATTTTTTACTTCGTCCCAAAGTTTACCGTTTCCTTCGGAATACCAATGAAAAAACTGGATCATTGTTCCGTTCATAAGACATTGATTTTTATTTACAGCTTTGCCGTAAGTGTTTGTTCTAACCGAGTTACGCGAGGATTAAACGAAAAAACCTTGTTTTTCTTTTTTTGTTTAATCCCATTTGCATGATAATTAAACAGAGAAAAACAAGGTTTTGTTCGGGAATGAATGTAACGCGTCAGGCGTTCGACAGGCATTTTACAACATATCCACGCTTCGTTTTATGAAGTTATTCAAGGCTTCGCCTTTGAGCATTCCGTTGGAAAGCAACGCTAAATCGATAATTTGTTTCAGTTTGGCATTTCCCGATGCGAAAGTTGTTGCTTCTTCTTTCGATTTGTCTTTGGTGTCGCTCAACAGTTGCTTCGCAATTGGGTGATCCATATTCAGAATTACCTGAAACATGTTCGGCATTTCACCGTAGAAAGCCATTCCGGGTTGCATGGCAGACATCTCTTTCATTCGTCGTGAAAATTCGTCCTGGGTTATTTGAACCGGGCGAGTGGTTTCTCCTAATGATTTGAAATCGACGTTAAATTCCGTTTTATCGATTTTCGGAAGTTGAGATTTTACAGCTTCGGTCAGGTTTTCTTTTTCCTTATCCGATAATTCTACCGAAGTTTTTTCTTCCTTTTCGATAAGATGCTCTACCGTATTGCTGTCAACGCGAACGAATCGGGTTTTTTCCAATTTTTGCTCAAGCAAACCAACCCAGTGAACATCTAATTGTCCGTCCATCATCAGCACGTCGTAACCCTTTTCTTTGGCCGCGTCAATAAACGTGTATTGGTCTTCCTTATCATTGGCATAAAGATAAACCAAGGTGTCGTTCTTATCGGTTTGCGTACTTTCGATAAGCGCTTTGTATTCTTCGAATGTAAAGTACTTGTTGTCTGTATTTTTCAGTAATGCAAATTTGGCAGCCCGGTCGTAAAATCTGTCTTCTGTAAGCATTCCGTATTCAACGAAAATTTTCAGGCTATCCCATTTTTCTTCGAATTGAGTACGTTCTTTCTTGAAGATCTCTTCGAGTTTATCGGCCACTTTTTTGGTGATGTGGTTCGAAATTTTCTTCACGTTGTTGTCACTTTGCAGATACGAACGTGAAACGTTGAGCGGAATGTCGGGCGAATCGAGCACGCCGTGAAGTAATGTCAGGAATTCGGGAACAATTCCTTCTACCGAATCGGTAACGAAAACCTGATTGCTGTACAACTGAATTTTGTTTCGCTGCAGTTCGATGTTGTTTTTTATTCTCGGAAAATAAAGGATTCCCGTCAGGTTAAACGGATAATCAACGTTTAAATGAATCCAGAAGAGCGGCTCATCCATGCTCATCGGATAAAGTTTGCGATAAAATTCCTGATAATCTTCGTCTTTTAATCCGGCAGGTTTCTGTTTCCAGAGCGGGTTTACATCGTTGATAACGTTCTCTTCTTTTGTATCAACGTATTTTCCGTCTTTCCATTCCTGTTTTTTTCCGAAAACGATTGGAACCGGTAAGAATTTACAATATTTGTTCAATAAAGATTCAATTTTGCTCTTTTCTAAGAAATCTTCGTTCTCTTCGTCTATATATAAAATAATGTCCGTTCCGCGGTCTTTTTTATCGGATTCTTCCATTTTATACTCAGGGTCACCTTCACACGACCATTTTACAGCAGCTTCATCTTTGTGCGATTTTGTTACAATCTCTACCTTTTTGGCGACCATAAAAGTGGAGTAAAAACCAAGTCCGAAGTGCCCGATAATGGCATTAGCATTATCTTTATATTGATCTAAAAAATCGTTTGCCGAAGACAAAGCAATCTGATTGATGTATTTATCGACTTCGTCGGCTGTCATTCCAATCCCGCGATCGGAAATAGTTAAGGTTTTGGCTTTCTTGTTTATGGATACTCTGACGGATAAATCGCCTAACTCCCCTTTGAATTCGCCCACATCGGATAAGGTCTTCAACTTTTGTGTGGCATCCACAGCGTTTGAGATCACTTCACGAAGAAAAATTTCGTGATCACTGTAAAGAAATTTCTTAATGATGGGGAAAATATTTCCGGTTGTTACCCCAATTTGTCCTTCTTTTATCATAATATATTGTCTTTATTTTATTCCTTCAATTTATTTGCAAATAGTATGCCACAAAGAACGATTCAGGTTTGAACTTTATTTGTTTGTCAGTCACTATTTAACTTTGTTTGTTAAATCAGAAATCTGTTCAGATCATCTTAAAATGAAATTGTTTAGAATTGTTCTAAAGTCAAAATTGTTACAAAAGTATTACATTTTTAGATTAATATAATTGTGGCATAAATTTTATTTATAGACTATGTGTAGAAAAAATCCACAGGCTGCTAGTGCGTAATATGCAGATTAATAGCGTAATAGTGTTAAGCTGTGAATTTGTTAACACTAATTATATGTTTTTGAAATAAAAAAATGCACAATAAGTGATTTATGTTATTATATTTGCAATAGACAAAACGATAAATGAATTTTGAAAATTCAAGTAAAGTAAAGTCGTTAACACAGCACAAACAAAAATTAAAAGTTATGAAGTCAAAAAGTTCTTTCGAAAACAGATTACTGGGATTGCAGGATAATATGTTTAACTTCGCGCTAACATTGACCGCAGATCGGGAAGATGCAAAAGACCTTTTGCAGGAAACAACTCTCCGCGTTTTAGATAACAGAGAAAAATATTATGAGAACGTAAATTTCAAAGGATGGGTTTTTACCATAATGCACAATATTTTTGTGAATAACTACCGTAAAATTGTTAGGAGTCAAACAATTATCGATAAAACAGAAAACTTATATCATCTTAATCTCCCGCAAGATTCGGGTTTTAACACTCCGGACGGAGCTTATACCATTAAAGAAATAAACAAGGCAATTGCCAGTTTCACTAATGAATATAAAGTTCCTTTCTCCATGCACGTTTCCGGATACAAATACGAAGAAATTGCACAACACCTGGGACTTCCCATTGGAACAGTAAAAAGCCGTATTTTCTTTGCACGCAAACGCTTGCAAGAAATGTTGAAAGATTTCAGGTATTATACAGAATAGAAAAAAGAATAACAACAAAAAACCCTTTGGATGAACTCCAAAGGGTTTTTTGTTGTTATATGTGTTTGTGTTGCGTTGCGTTGTGCAACTTTTACTCATAAAAACCCCTGTTAATGGAAATTGTTTGGTTATTAGTTTCTCTTGTAATTCTTTACTTTGGAGCCGAATGGCTCGTGTCTGGTGCATCATCGTTTGCAGCAAGACTAGGTGTTAGTCCGCTAATTATTGGGCTAACGATTGTGTCTATGGGGACCAGCGCTCCTGAGTTGGTGGTAAGTGTGAAAGCTGCAATGAACGGTCAAAGCGCTTTATCGATAGGAAACGTTTTAGGTTCAAATCTATTTAATATTGGAATAATTCTGGGAATTTCAGCACTTATTTATCCTCTGGCTATCAAAAGACAATTACTAAAGCTGGATGCTCCTGTAATGGTTCTTACTTCCGTACTTTTCCTTATTTTATTTCTCGATGGAAAAATTTCTTTTATCGAAGCTTTTCTTTTCGTTGTTCTTTTTACAGCTTATATGACTTACCTTTTTCTCACTTCGGTTAAAAACAAAAATAAAGAAACGATGGATGAAGAACCGATAAAGAAATACAAACATTGGATTATTGATATTTTGTTGATCTCATCAGGATTGGTGGGTTTAATTTATGGGTCTAATTTATTGGTAGATAATGCAGTAATTATTGCACACAAATTAGGTATGTCTGAAGCGCTGATCGGCTTAACAATAATTGCGGCAGGGACAAGTATGCCGGAATTGGCAACATCGGTGGTTGCAGCCATGAAAAAACGTTCTGATATTGCTATCGGTAATGTTGTTGGTTCAAACATTTTCAATCTTCTGTTAATTCTGGGTGTTGCAGGAATTATTTATCCGATCGAAACTCCCGATATTAATATTGTTGACAGTTTATTTGTTGTAGGAATCAGTGCTTTGTTGTGGTTCTTTATGAAAATAGGTACCCGGGTAAGACGTTGGCAGGGGGCGTTTTTTTTGGGAGTTTACATGTTCTATTTTTATATGAAATTTGCGGCGCTGTGAATAAACGTCTGACTGATTATCCCAGCCTCAGTTGGCAGGGGTCTGACAGATAATGAAATTCAAAAAGAGACGCATCATTCAATGTGCGTCTCTCCAATAGCCTTTATTTCTCTTTTTCTTGCGGGATGGTAAGATCCTTTGGGTTTTTAACTTTTTCTTTCAGCAGTGCCAAATCTAAAACTTGTTTTACATCTTCCACATAATGAAAATTTAATCCTGCAACGTATTCGGGTTTGATCTCTAGAATATCTTTTTGGTTTTCCTTGCAAAGGATAATTTCGGTAATCCCCGCACGTTTTGCGGCTAATATTTTCTCCCGGATCCCACCAACAGGGAGAACTTTCCCTCGTAGAGTAATTTCCCCGGTCATTGCCAGATTTTTGCGTACTTTTCGTTGTGTGTAGGCTGAGGCCAATGAAGTTATCATAGTGATTCCGGCTGAAGGACCATCTTTGGGCATTGCCCCCTCAGGAACGTGAACATGGGTATTCCAGTTGTCGAAAACATCAGGATCAATATTCAGTAAATCGGCATTGGCATGCACATATTCCATAGCCAGCATAGCTGATTCTTTCATCACATCGCCCAGATTTCCGGTGAGTGTGAGTTTAGAACCTTTGCCACGGCTCAGAGAACTTTCTACGAAAAGGATTTCTCCGCCAACGGCTGTCCAGGCCAATCCGGTAACCACACCAGCGTAATCATTTCCTTGATATCGATCTTTACTGTACTCTTCAATACCAAGATATTCATTTACATCGGCAGGTTTCAGTACTTTGGGATAATCCTCGTTCCCGGCAATCTTTCGGGCAATTTTACGGGCTACTTTTGCAATTTTTTTGTCTAATTCGCGTACGCCTGATTCCCGTGTGTAGTCTTCGATTATTTTCAATAAAGCAGGTTTCGAGATACTGAATGCTTTCTTTTTTATACCGTGATTTTCCAATTGTTTAGGAACCAGATGCCGGTAGGCAATTTCTATTTTCTCATCGCTGATGTACCCGCCCACATTTATTAACTCCATTCTATCCAACAGCGGTTGAGGAATAGAGTTAAGATTGTTTGCCGTTGCAATGAACATTACTTTCGACAGGTCATAATCGATCGAAAGGTAGTTGTCGTGAAATGTTGAGTTTTGTTCAGGATCAAGCACTTCGAGTAATGCAGATGCGGGATCGCCACGAAAATCGCTGCCTACTTTGTCTATTTCATCCAATACAAAAACCGGATTTGAACTTCCCGTTTTTTGAATATTTTGAATAATTCTGCCCGGGATGGCACCGATATAGGTGCGGCGGTGTCCTCGGATTTCCGCTTCATCGTGCAAACCACCCAGCGAAACGCGGATATACTTTCTATTCAATGCTTCAGCAACCGATTTTCCGAGCGATGTCTTTCCCACTCCGGGAGGGCCGTAAAGGCACAAAATCGGAGATTTTAGATCGCCTTTCAACTTTAAAACGGCTAAATGCTCAATAATTCTCTCTTTCACTTTTTCCATTCCAAAATGATCCCGATCAAGAATTTTTTGTGCATTCTTCAGATTGAAGCTGTCTTTGGTGTACTCGTTCCAGGGCAAATCCACAATGGTCTGCAGGTATCCGAACTGAACCGAATAATCGGGTGACTGCGGATGCAGTCTTTCCAGTTTAGCCAATTCTTTTTCGAATATTTCGGCAACTTCTTTACTCCATTTTTTTGATTTACCTTTTTTGCGGAACTCAGTGATTTCTATTTGTTGGGTGTTACCACCCAATTCTTCTTGAATGGTTTTTATTTGCTGTTGCAAAAAATATTCTTTCTGTTGCTGATTAAGATCCTCGCGGGTTTTCATCTGAATGTTCATCTTCAGTTCCAGCACTTGTGTTTCGCGATTGAGGATCATCAACAGCCTATATGCTTGTTCTTTTTCATCGCTGATACTTAGTAGTTCCTGCTTCTCCCTGTTTTCAATAGGCAGGTTAGTGGCACTGTAACTTACCAGCATATCGGTAAACGATTCGTGATTTATGGTTTGCAGCAGCTCTTTGGGTGGTTCACCAAGAATGTTGAGCATATGATTCATAGAATCACGAATGGAGTCGAGAATAGCTTTGAATTCTTTGTCGTCCTTGTCAGCTTTTTTCGACTCTAAAATCTTGTAAGTTGCTGTGAAAAATGGTTCGGTTTGCGTGAACTCGGTCCATTCGAATCTTTTTTTTGCCTGAACAATGATGCTCAGGTTATTTTTATCGAGTTCAATTACACGAATAACTTCAGCGATAACTCCTATTTGGTATAAATCTTCCTTTTCTGGTTCTTCAACGCTGTTGTCTTTTTGGCAGACTAACCCGATATATCGGTGTTTCTTACCCAATGCTCTGACCAATTTAAGCGATTTGCTTCGTCCTACAGATATAGGGAGCCCACTTCCCGGAAAAACGATTGTGTTACGCAACGGTAATATCGGAAGACTTTCTTTCAAAGAGTTTTCGTCAATTTCCTGACTGCCGTCTAAAAAGTCTCCGGCAATGAACGATATGACATTACTATCACTCTCTTCCGATCTCAACGTTGATAATTTATTTTGAAACATATTTATTAGCTTATCTTTAGTGCGATTCAATTCATTTTTAAGTTCAACAAAACAGAATATGTATTATTTTTGTTCTGTCAATATGTTCATTAGATACCAAATTCCGTGCCAAATATAAGGTTTTTTTTGTTTATGGGGAATAAGTATTTTAAATTTAAGCAATTCACTGTTTTTCACGACAAATGTGCCATGAAAGTAGGTACCGATGGAGTTCTGCTTGGCGCATGGACAAATTTCGATGACTATAAATCGATTTTAGATGTGGGAACAGGATCTGGATTGATTGCTTTAATGGCTGCCCAGCGAAACAATCTTGCTATTATAACGGCTATCGAAATCGATGAGGATGCGGCGCTACAGGCTCAGGAAAATGTTGAAAATTCACCATTTAAAGACAGAATTACGGTATTGCCGTTGTCTTTTCAGGAATTTGTTTCTTCAACTACTGGAAAGTTCGATTTGATTGTGTCTAATCCGCCGTTTTTCTCAAATTCTTTACCATCGCCTGATTTTAAAAGAACCGATGCTCGCCATGCCGATACGCTTACCCTAAGCGAACTTTTCGAACTAAGCAAAAAAATATTGAGTAATAACGGAGTTTTTTCCTTGATATACCCTTTTTCAGAACGTGAAAATATTGTATCTGCCGCCAAAAAGGAGGATTTTTATTTGTCACGCGAGACTAGTGTTTTTCCTACCCCGTCAGGTTCACCGAAAAGAATTTTATTGGAATTTAGTGTGGATAAGCCGGAAAATGTTTTCAGAAATCAGCTTGTCATAGAAACAAATCGTCATATTTATTCATCTGAGTTTGGTGAATTGACAAAGGATTTCTATCTTTATTTATGAGAAAGAAACTTGAAAAAAATGCATATTAAAAAACTCTCTACAATCTTTTTATTTGTTTTGTTATCGCTGCTTTCGGTACAAGCTATGGATACGATTCAAGTAAAACAGACACAAATTCCCATTTTGATTGACCGTATCGATAACGTTCTTTTTTATATCAGGATTGATTCAAAAGAAACTAAAGAACTCAACGAGCTGAAACTGAGATTCAGTAATGAAGTCAATCTCAGCGAAATTCAGTCGGTAAAATTATATTACGGCGGAACGGAAGCGTCTCAACGGTTTGGTCAAAGACATTATGCTCCGGTGCAATATGTATCGGGATTTACAGTGGGAAAAACACGCGAAGCCAATCCTTCCTATTCCATAAAACTTGTGGAGCAAAGATCTCCCAAAAACGAAGTTGTGCTTTCGCCCAATTACAAGCTGTTTACCGGTATCAATTATTTCTGGGTTAGTTTGCAGATGAAGCCGAACACATCGTTGTTATCGAAAATAGAGGTGGAACTGACATCGGGAAAACTCGATATGAAAATTGCTCCGTTGACTTTTGACGGAGAACCCGCTTCGCATCGTATGGGAATTGGAGTTCGCCAGGCGGGAGACGATGGTGTTGCTGCATTTCGAATACCCGGATTGGTAACAAGCAATAAGGGAACATTGCTGGGTGTTTACGATGTGCGCTACAACAGCAGCGTTGATTTGCAGGAGTATGTTGATGTGGGATTAAGTCGAAGCATAGACAAAGGGCAAACCTGGGAGAAAATGCGTATCCCGATGGCGTTTGGTGAATATGGTGGATTACCTAAAGCGCAAAACGGAGTGGGGGATCCTTCTATTTTAGTGGATAAACAGACCGGAACTATTTGGATTGCCGCCTTGTGGACAAACGGAATGGGAAATTATCGGGCGTGGAACAACTCTCAGGCCGGAATGGACGAAAAACTTACAGGACAACTAGTACTCGCTAAAAGTACCGATGACGGCAAAACATGGTCTGAACCCATCAATATTACTTCGCAGGTGAAAGACCCATCGTGGCATTTGCTTCTTCAAGGCCCGGGGATGGGAATCACGATGCATGACGGCACATTGGTTTTTCCCATTCAGTATATCGATTCTACCCGCATTCCCAACGCCGGAATCATGTACAGCAAAGACAGGGGCAAAACCTGGAAAATTCACAATCACGCCCGAACCAATACTACCGAAGCTCAGGTAGCTGAAGTTACTCCCGGTGTTTTGATGCTTAATATGCGCGATAATCGGGGTGGAAGCCGTGCAGTTTCCATAACGAAGGATTTAGGGATAACCTGGATGGAACATCCCTCGAACCGAAGTGTTTTGCAGGAACCGGTTTGTATGGCAAGCCTGATAAAAGTAGAAGCGAAAGATAACGTGTTGGGTAAAGATATTCTTTTATTCTCCAATCCGAACACAACCGAAGGAAGACATCATATTACCATTAAGGCAAGTTTAGACAGCGGATTATCGTTTCCAGGAGAATATCAGGTGCTGTTGGATGAAGAATCTGGCTGGGGTTATTCCTGTCTGACTATGATAGATAAAGAAACCATCGGAATTTTATACGAAAGCAGTGTGGCACATATGACTTTTCAGGCGGTGAAATTGAAAGACATTATCAAAAAATAGATTTAAAACACTAAATACACTATTGATTTTTTATGAAAAAGTATTTATTAATTTTCAGCTTAATTTCCACAATGGTTATGGCACAAGAAACTCCCGTTCTGCTTTTCCCGAATGGTGCGCCCGGTGAAACTACAAAATTGAAACAAAAAGACGACTTATCGGGCAACAAAGTTGCCGGATGCCCGGTACTTCGCATTAGCGATGTGAGTGAACCTACGCTTACGTTTTATCCGGCTCCCGCCGATAATAATTCAGGTGTTACTATCATAGTTAATCCGGGAGGTGGATACAATATTTTAGCATACAACCTGGAAGGAACAGAAATTTGCCAGCGATTCAACAGTCACGATGTTAATTGCGTGCTGGTGAAATATCGGGTGCCACGCCGAGAAGGATTAGAGAAACACCAGGCTCCTCTTCAGGATTTACAGCGAGCCATTGCCTACACACGCTCTCACGCGGATGAATGGAATATTGATCCGAATAGAATCGGCGTTATGGGTTTTTCTGCTGGAGCGCATTTAGCCGCAATGGCGAGCAACAGCTATACCGAACGCACATACCCGCAGGTAGATAATTTTGACAACGCGAGTCTTCGTCCCGATTTTTGCGTTCTTATTTATCCGGCATATCTTGATGGTGAAAATTTTTCCATCTCACCCGAACTGAAAGTTACCGAAAAAACGCCCCCAACTTTCATCGTTCAAACGCAGGATGATCATCGGTTGCTTAACAGCAGTATATTCTATTATTATGCTCTCAAGGAAGCAAAAGTTCCGGTTGCCATGAACTTGTATCCGACCGGAGGACACGGTTATGGACTACGCAATACAGGCGATTTGGTAAACGAATGGCCATTCCGTGTAATGAGCTGGCTACGCGATATCAAAATGGTGAAATGAACAAAAAATAACCTTTCGACAAATAAAAAAACGGGCACTTTCAATCAAGCGCCCGTTTTTTGGTTAGAGTTTAATCTAAAAGTAGAATTTATTTTTTAGTCACCATTACGGACTTTTCCTATACCGCCCTTATTGATATTTTTAGTTTTGGGATTACCGTAATAAGTTACATTTCCAATTCCGCCGGCATGGATATCTACCGATTCCGTAGCGTAACACGCTACATTTCCTACACCGTCGGAATCAATGTTTGCGTGTCTTGCTTTCAGGTTTTCGAGTTTTACGTTCCCCACGCCATCTGATAAAACAGATACTGAAGAAGCAGAGCCTTTTAGTTCTATATTTCCAACTCCATTGGAAGTGATGTCGATATTATCGGCATTCAAATTCAGCGCGTTGAGATTTCCCACACCATTGGAGACGATTTTAAATTGAGATACTTCCTGTTTCCCTTTCAATTCAATGTTTCCCACGCCGTTCGATTCAATAATGCTGAGATTTGGTGAACTTATTCTGATGATAAGTTTACCCGATCTTCGATTGCCAAATAGTCTTTTCAGGTCTTTCTTCTTCGAAATAACGAGCTTATTGTTTTGTACATTTACTATTAGGTTGTTAATCATTTCTTCGTTTCCTTCGGCTCTCACGCTATAACTGGAGGATTGAGTGAATTCTATATTGCCAACGGTATTTGACTCGATGGCAGAAAATGGTGTTACCCTGAAGTTCTTGTTTGTGATGCGATTGCTTTGAGCAGAAACACAGTTCGTGAAAAGAAAAGTTGAAAAGATTAATAGCGTTATAGATGCAAAATTTTTCATAATTGGAGTAATTTGAATTTTATTAATTAGACGTACGATTTAGGGATTCGGTTACAAAAAATCAGTTTTTTAACAGTTCCAGTAATTTAAGGCGAAAAGCGTATTCGTATTTTGCCTGTGCCTGATCGGCCAACGTTTGTGTTAGATTACTTTTTGCCTGAAAAAGTTCGTAAGCATTAGCACGTCCGTTATCGAATTTTTCTTGTGCAAAACGAAATGCTTCCAACCCCGAGATCTCTGATTTCTGCGTAGCTTTCCATTTGCTTTGGGCTCCCACTGCGTTATGGAACGCTTGTTCAATACGTTTACGAAGATCAATTTTTACCTTGTCTATTTCCAGCTGATTATTGGCAACAGAAAGCTCAGCGGAGCGGATGCTGCTTCTGGTTTGAAATTTGTTGAATATAGGAATTTGAAGATTAAATCCGAGCGAGTTGCTCATGTTGTTGCGGATTTGTTTATCGAACGAGTCATTTGGGCGTCCACTCATATTGTAATATCCCGTTCCAAAATTTGCTCCGAACGAAAGTGACGGATAAAGTCGCGATCTTGCCATCAACACTTCTTTCTCACTGCTTTGCAGTCGATATTCTGCCGCTTTTATTTCGGGACGTTTGAGTAATGCATTTTGAAAAACATCAGACGTGGAGAGCAAAACGCCTTCGTTGATTATGGATTCCACCGGTGGAGTTAAAACATCGAAATTGGTAAAATCTTCCAGTTCCATAATTTGAGCCAGATCGAGCAATGCCAGTTTCAAGTTGCTTTCAGCCTGAACCTTGTTCTGTTCTTCGCGGGCACGTTGAGCCTCAAGCTCATATATTTCACCCTGAGCCATTTTTCCGCTTCTGATCAATTCCTTTCGGCGAGTCATATTGGAATCGGTCAGTTGAATTTGTTCATTTGCAATCTGCAACAATTCCTTTTGCAGCAAGACCTGCAAAAAAGCTGTTGCGACACTCATTTCAATATCGTCTTTAAATTTCTCCAGATCGGCTTCTGCAGCACTTAAATCGGCACGCCTCGCATCGATATTGTGTTTCATGCGTAATCCGTCGAACAGCGTGATATTTGTTCCAACTCCAATTGAAGTTTGTGCCGAGTTTGTATTCTGATAGGTATTATCCAGCCCGATTGACCGGCCGAACACAAAGTTTTGTCCGGCTGATACATTTAGGTTTGGTAACAAATCATTCCGGGCTTGTGAATATGAAATTTCATGCTGCATCTTGTTCAGTTCCTGCTGCTTGATATTTCGATTGTTTTGCAAGGCAGTATTAATGCACTCTTCCAGTGTGTATTGCTGAGCCACTCCTGTTAGTGAAAAAGTGCAGAGTAGTGCGATGATGGTAGTTTTCATTATTATATTATTTCTTTGTCTCTATTATTTCGTTTCCACGAACTTTATCATTTAATTTTAATCCATCTACGATTTCGATATTAATTCCATCCGATAATCCCACTTTTACATTCTTGCGATCAAACTCCTGTGGCTTTTCACTTTTTACGGTGTAAACAAATGCAGAATCGTTGCTGAACTCGATGCATGTTTCGGGGATAGAAAGCACACTGTCGCGACGGTCGAGAATAATGTCGGCATTTGCGCTGTATCCGGCGCGGATAAATACATCGGTAGGCATTTCCATAGCGGCTTTCATTTCGAAAAGGATAGCTCCGCTTTCTTCAACGCCCTTTGGAGAAACATATTCCAGTTTTGCGGGAATTTTCTTGTCCTGAATTGCACCAATAGTGATTTCCATGGGCATTTCCACGGAGAGTTTTCCTACTTCGGTTTCATCGATTTTTCCCACGAAGAGCATGTCGGTGAGGTTGGCAACCGATGCGATGGTGGTACCGTCGTTAAAATTGTTGGATTGAATTACCGAGTTCCCCACTTTGATGGGTACATCCAGAATTGTTCCGCTAACGGTGGAGCGCACCAGCGTGTTGCTGTATCTGGCCGAGCTTTTGGTAATTCCGGTTCGCACAAGGCTAAGATTATCGTTGGCGGCTCGCAGTTCTTCCTGGTCATTTTTGTATTGAAGTTGTACTTTCTCGAATTCTTCGCGTGAAATAACATTGCTTTCATACAGTTTACGATCACGTTCATAATTGCTTCGGCTTTGGTCGGCGGCGAGTTGTGCGCGTGAAACACGTGATTCAGCTCCACTTAGGTTTACCATATCAGGAACCACCTGAATTTTAGCGATAATATCTCCTGCCTGAACAATTTCACCTGCTTCTTTATACACTTCAGAAATAATTCCTGACATTTGCGGTTTGATGAGAATTTCATTTCGAGGTTGTACTTTCCCTGTTGCTACCGTTCTTTTTTCAATTTTGTGCATAGCGGCGGTTTCAATTTGATAGGTTTTCACTTTTGGACGCGATTTTTGCCAAAGGAAAATAAATGTCCAGACTACTAACAGTCCTAAAAGAACCAATCCTGCAATTTTGAGTACTTTTTTCATTTTGATTGTTTATTATGTCGTTTGTTGTTTAAAGTTTAATGTCTTAGAGTTACGGGTTTTAAAACTTAAAACTCAGAGCTGATTTCTGTTTTATTCTTCCCTTATCGCTTCTATAGGTTTTATCAACATAGCACGTTGTGCGGGGATGAATCCGGCGAAAGTGCCGATGATCAGTAATATAATCAGCGAACCTACTGCCATCCCAAATCCGATCTGCGGATCTTTGAAAAACTGATCGCCTTGGCTCAATGCAACACCGACAGCGGATAATAGGCCGACCCCCAGTACGATCCCTCCTATTCCGGCCAGAACAGTAAGTACTATGCTCTCTGTCAGCACTTGTCCGATTATGTTTTGCGGCGTTGCCCCCAGCGCGCGACGGATACCTATCTCTTTTGTGCGCTCGCGAACCGTTACCAGCATGATGTTGCTTACGCCGATAGCTCCGGCAAGCAATGTTCCCAGCCCTACAATCCAGATAAGCGATGCAATGCCAATTCCTAGGTAACTGAACATTTTGAATTGTTCTTCAATGTTCATGCTGAAAACAGCAGTTTTATCTTCGGGGGAGATCTGGTGTTGTTGTTTCAAGACATCGGTAATTTTATCCTGGATAACTTTTACCGAAATTCCCGGATTGGCCGTTGCTGCCAGAAAATGAATGATATTTCCCTGATTGAATGTCTGCTGCATGGTGCTGAATGGTAAAACTACGGTTTCGGCCGTATTTCCACCGATGCTTACACCTGAAGAGCTACGTGCAACACCAATAACCTGAAAATAAATACCGTTAACCCTAATTTGCTTGCCGACCGGATCTTCTTCGTGCTGAAAGAGTACTTCATAAACCCGTTCACCAATAACGCATACTTTTCTTTTTTCAGAAATATCTATGTCGTTCACATATCTTCCATAAAGCATTTTACTTTTTTCGATCAGATCATATTCGGGATAGCAACCTTTTACCAGGTACGAACCGTTTTTTTCACCCCGGACTACATTTTTATCATTCCCTCCGCCACTGAATAGCACGGGAGAGATGTACTGCAAATCTTCCACTCTCTGATGAATAACGGGCAAATCGCTGTTGGTCATGTTCCAGTTACGTCCTTTTCTAAATCCTTTATAAGGCTCAGAAGTTGGATTTGACATGAAAAAGACAGAATTGGTTGCAAATCCTTCCACTTGCGACGATATTCCCTTCTCCAGTGCATTCCCGGCGCCAACCATTACCACCAGCATAAACATTCCCCAAAACACACCGAAGGCTGTGAGAAAACTCCGCGATTTATTGCTGGTGATAGTTACCCATATTTCGTACCAGCGGTCGAAGTCGAAAAGTGACTTCAATCCCTTAAAATGGGCTTCTGTGTCGAGGGATTGCCTGTTATTTTGTTTTTCTTTCATTTTTTGTGTGTCAGTTAAGAAGCATAAGGAGATATGTAAAAACTTTAAGGTTTGATGGACTATGGGTGTTGTGCCATATGGTTCAATAAACGGACTTACCATCGCCAAGTCGCCTTTTCTCCCAGTCTCCGGTCGCCTTATTCCTGTCTCATTGCTTCAATCGGTTTGATTTTTACTGCTTTCCGGGCAGGTAGATACCCGGCAATGATGCCCGCGATAATGAGAACAACGGTGGCAAAAATGGCGTAACCGGTATTTATTGTTGGATTTTTGAAGACCGACATCTGCATTCCATCCGAAGCAGGTTGCCCGTTAGCGGATTGTTCCATCACGAAGTTTATAAGTTCTGTTAAGCCGATACCCAAGATCATTCCGATATAGCCGAAAATTGCTGTGATGAGAAGTGATTCCAGAATAATGGATTTCAAAATGGATGATGGCGGTGCGCCGATGGCTTTTCGAATGCCTATCTCGCGTGTCCTTTCTTTCACGGAAACCAACATAATGTTGCTCACACCCACAATTCCGGCAATGAGGGTCAGAATACCGATGATGCTGACAAAAATGGTGATACCACCAAATATTTTTTGTGATTCAATGTATTCGGCTTGTGCGTTATTTACCCAGAGTGCCTGCCTGTCTTTGGGGTCGAAATTGAGACTTCGACCCATTAAGCTGCGTAACGATTCAACAAAGTTGTCGTTCTCTTCTTTAGTTTCCAATCCATTTACTGTAAATGTAATTTGACTGAATTTTTTACTCGGATTAAAGATAGCTTGTGCCGTAGAGAACGGAATATAAGCGGATGGGCTTCCCCATTGTTCTTTTTTTGTATTTATGCCCACGACCTTAAACATCAGGGCTCCCACTTTTACATAATTGCCCAAAGCAGATTTTCCTTCGAAAAGTGTTTCGACAATTTTATTATCGAGAACAATTATCTTGTTATTCTCTTCTAAATCCAAACCGTTTATAAAGCGCCCATTACCGGGATTGATGACGACTCCTTCTATCTCCATGTATTCGGGCATCACGCCGCGAATGTTGTATGATCCATATTCCGTTCCAAAAGAGATGGTTTGAGTTCGGTCAATTCGTGCTGTAACAAGTTGACTTTCGTTGATATCGTTTTTGATGAGTTCCACTTCCTTGTCTTGAAATTGCAGGTTTCTTCCCGATTTTAATCCTTTGTGTGTCATGGATGTCGTCCCGGACCAAAGTGTAATGCGGTTTACTGCCCGTTCGCTGAAATTGGAAGTTACTCCGTTTTTCAATCCGTTTCCGGCACCCAATAAAACGATAAGAATAAAAATCCCCCACGAAACCGATAGTCCCGTAAGCGCTGTGCGCAGTTTGTTTTTGCGCAGGGTTTGAAATATTTCTTGCAGGTGGTCGTTCATACGATTTGTGGTTTCGGAATTATGATTTTGGAATTGCGTGTTTCAGATTCAATTTCACCGTCTTTCAAACGAATGATTCGTTTAGTGGCGTCAGCCACCGATTGTTCGTGAGTAACAATGATAGTGGTAATTCCCTGACTGTTCAATTCCGAAAGAACATCCATTACTTCGATTGTTGTCTGACTGTCGAGTGCACCGGTGGGTTCGTCGGCAAGAATAACCTTAGGGTTCGATATCATGGCGCGGGCGATGGCAACGCGTTGTTTTTGTCCACCCGATAATTCGTTTGGTAAGTGATGTGCCCAGTTTTTCAATCCCATTTTATCGAGGTGTTCCATAGCAATAATGTTGCGTTTCTTGCGACTAATGTTTTTGTAATAGAGTGGGAGTGCCACATTTTCCAACGCGTTCTTAAAGTTGATAAGGTTGAACGATTGAAATACAAACCCTATCATTTCGTTGCGGTATTTTGCGGCCTGTGTTTCGTTCAAATTTCTAATAAGTGTGTTGTTGAGATAATATTCACCTGAATCGTAGCTATCTAAAATACCAATTATATTCAGTAACGTGGATTTTCCGGAACCAGATGCTCCCATAATTGCCACATATTCACCCGTTTCAATATCCAGATCGATATCTTTAAGTGCGTGCAGAGAAATCGCTTCGGTATGGTACGATTTGTTTATTTTGCGCAGTTTAATCATGAAGTTTTTCTTTGTAGTTTGACTTGTTCTAATTGAAATTGGTTACAGATTTTTATTCTGTTGCAAAAATAGTGTTTTGGATAATACTATGCAATACATAATACTGTGAAAGTTATATAAATTATAATTAATTAACATTGAGATCTGGATTTGTTGAGTTTTTATATGGCGAAAAATAAAAAAAGCGATTCGTTTTGAATCGCTTTAATCTGGTTAGAAGAATAATTATCTTAACCTATAACTCACTCCTCCTGTCAGCCAAAATCCGGGTTGCGGAAGATTACCTAAATCGAGGTAAGTCGTATTGAAAATGTTGTTGGCATTTACGAAGATATTCATCTTCCGAAGAGCGTAATTGGCTTTCACATCTACTAACGAGAATGGTTTGTAATCAACTCTTTCGCCCGGTTGCAGATCGGCATACTGCACATAAGAACCTTCGCGGTCCTGCCATCGGAAATTCCACGAAAGTGTAAGGTTAGGAATAATCCGGTGGTGAAGTGATGCTGTAAATTTATGTTTCAAGTGATTGAGTGTATAATTCGAGATCAGTTCCGACTCAACGAGATTCTGATATAGATTCATATAACCTATACTGAGATTCTGGAACGGTTGTGCGCTCCCGAACCAGTTTTGCAGATTGAAAGAGATTCCTGTTTCAAAACCCTTTTTATCGATCTGGGTGTGGTTGCGCGATTCCCATAGCGCATCGGCACTGGGTTTCACCCAATCGATAATGTTGCGTCCTTTCATATAAAAAGCTGTCAGGTAAGCCCGCACAATCGCATTATTGAATTTCAACCCAGCTTCGAAAGCTTCAGATAATTCGGCTTCCAGATCGGTGTTTCCGGTATGGGTTTTTGTAGTGTAGTATAAATCGGTAAAAGTGGGCATCCGGGTGGCTTTGTTCCATGAGGCATATGCGCTTAAGTTTTCGTTGAATCTGTACGAAGTATTAACTGCCGGATAAAAAGTAAATTTGTTGGGAATAGCTGTGTTATGATTGAGTAAACCGCCCAACGAGAAAGTCAGGTTATCGATAAGGAAATTGTGTTCCAGAAAATAGCTGATATTACTGCGGCTGTCCGATTTAGTGTATTTCCCGATGGCTTCTGCGAGTGGTTTCCCCAAAACACTACTCAAAATAGATTCGTTGCGGAATTCTCCGCCAAAACTGGTAATTCCCCAACGCGAAGCGTATTGCATATTCAGGTTCATACCGAAAACATCACTTTGGTGATAATTATGATCGGTGTACCAGGAAGGAATATCGGGTGTGCCCTCGCGAATCAGTTGGAATACATCGAAATGACGGTTCCAGTAAATTTGCGGAATAAATTTTAGTTTTCCAAAGGTTTCTCCTTTTATCGACATGAAGATAGACTCTGTATCATCGTACTGATTGGGATAGGCGGCGGTGTAAAACGTGTTGGCACCGTAGTTCTTGTCATTGTATCCGGCGGTAAAATCAATATTGGCTTTTTCTACATCGAAACGGCTCTGCCACAACAAATTCAACAAATTATAATCACTGTTAGGGATATATCCGTCAGACCTGCGATAACCGGCAGACAACTGATGCACGGCCGATTTTGTTTTATAGGCTCCTCGCGCTTCTGCGCCGAAAAGAGCGTGCATGCCGCCTTCTAATTTTGAATAGAGATTACTTTCCGCATCTTTTTTGGTAATAATATTGATGCCTCCGGCAAATGCACCTGCGCCATAAACAAGCGACGACGGGCCTTGCACGATTTCAATGCGTTCAATATCGGAAAGATTAATAGGGATGTCGAAACTGTAATGTCCGGTTTGGGGGTTGGTAAGGTTAATGCCGTTGAGGAGGATGGCTGTTTGGTCAAAAGATCCGCCGCGGAGGGTGATATCGGCCTGAACACCGTGCGGCCCGCGTTGAAGAACATCCACACCCGAGAAGTGTGTCAGCAGGTCTTCCACGCTTTGGATAGGCGCCCGCTCAATTTCTTTACTCGTGATTACAGTTACCAGCTTGGCTGCCATATTCAGCGGAAGCTGTGCTTTTGAGGCGGTAACCACCACTTCGTCCAGTTCTTTTTCGGGAATGGTGTCCGATTTTGTTTGGATAATTACACTCTCCGTCGGATTTACCGATGCGGCGTGCGCGCTCATCAGGGCGCAGCCCGAAAGTACGCCAATGGTTACAGCTTTGTGAATGCTGTTGAAAACGCTGAACGATTTTCGGGCAAATCGTTTAAAACGAAACGTTTTCAGGGTTGAAAATTGATTTTTACTGTTCATTTTTTATTGAATTTTAGAAATGAAGCTGCAAAAGTAGTCCTTTTCGGGCTGAAAAGCGACAAAAATCAACTTTAAATTCCTTAAGTAGTCGGATTTTCTTGACCGAAAATTTACTCTTCCGTTCCTTCCAGCATGGGTACAAAAATAAAATCTCCGTGCACCGTTTCACGGAATTTATCCTTGCTTATGCGTTTGATAACGGTCATTTTTTGCCCTTGCCTGCCTCCCACAGGAACGACCATCCAGCCGCCGATTTTGAGTTGCTGTTTCAGTTTTTCGGGAATTTTCTCGGGCGCTGCGGTTATCAATATTTTATCGAATGGTGCGCTGTCTGGCAATCCTTCGTAACCATCGCCGAAAAATAAATTAGGATGATAACCCAGTTTATTCAGCGTTTCTTTTGCTTGAAGGTATAAATCCTGATATCGCTCAATGCTGTAAACATCGGCACCCATTTCGCAAAGAACTGCCGCCTGATAGCCGCTTCCGGTACCAATCTCCAATACCTTTTCGCCCGGCTTCAGTTGCAATAGTTCGCTTTGATAAGCCACCGTGTAAGGTTGTGAAATGGTTTGTCCTTTTTCGATGGGTAACGGTCGGTCGAGATAGGCATATTCACGTAAACTTTCATCGATAAATTCATGGCGAGGGATATTCCCGATAGCAGCCAGCACTCTTTTATCGGTAATACCTTTTTTGCTCAGCGATTCGGCAAGTTTCTTTGCTTCGCGCGTGTCTTGTGATGGGTCAATTGTCTGATTTTCATATTTTTCATTTTGCCTGTTCTTATTGTTTGCACAAGCAACGGAGCTCATACAACAAAATACAATTAAAATGATGAATAGGGCGTATTTTACTCTTATTTTCATGAATTCGTTTCCTTATTTTTTAACCAAAGATAGTGAATTTCTGCATTTTACCTAAGAAATTTAAGATAACATTCTTCAATTGAAATAAAAATCGTAATTTCGCTTCCTAAATAATTATCCGGCAAAGCATGAAAAAAGCATCTTTTTTATTCCTTTTATGGATATTTTCAACGTTATGCTCTATGGCTCAACACAAGGATATAAACCGTATTATACAAGCGGTTCAGGAAAAATATGCACCCGACAGACGTGTGGTCGTTTTCGATATTAAGTCGTCATTGCAAAACGATACGATAGTTTTAGAAGGAGAAACTTCACATCCCGACGCGTACAATGATTTGCTGAAACAAGTATCAGGCAATGTGAAGAACAACATCCGTTTACTTCCCGATGAGGTTATTGGCGAAAAAAACAGGGGAGTGATTTACAATTCGGTGGAAAAACTGCACTCAAGTAACTCGTACGGCAGCGAAACTGTTTCGGAAGTGTTATTGGGAATGCCCGTGAAATTGCTTGATAAGAAAGGCGGTTGGCGGCGTGTGCAAACACCGGAAGGATATATCGGGTGGGTTTCTGAAGCCATTCAACCAATGACTGAAACTGAATTACACGAATACAACCAAAAGCCGAAGGTTGTGATTACGAGTTTATATGCACTTTCGTATGAAAAAATGGACGTTAAATCGCAAACAGTTTCTAATTTGGTTATCGGGGATATGCTGGTTTTAAAGGGATCGAAAGGGAAATTTTATCAAGTAACATATCCCGATGGACGCGAAGCGTATATACAAAAATCCGATGCGAAAGAGCTGAAAAAATGGCTGAAAGATATTGAATTTACTCAGGAGAGTATTGTTAAAACGGCTAAAAAGTTTATGGGGGTTCCTTATGTTTGGGGCGGAACTTCATCAAAAGGACTCGATTGCAGTGGGTTTACCAAACTGGTTTATTTCCTTCACGGCGTAATTCTACCACGTGATGCATCCCAGCAGGTCTTGACGGGAAAATTAATCGATGAAAAAGGTGATTTTAGCAACGTTCAGCCAGGCGACCTAGTGTTTTTTGGCACGAAAGCTACCGATGAAAATCCGAGGGAACGTGTGGTTCATGTTGGAATTTATATCGGAAATAAGCGCTTTATTCACGCTTCCGATTACATCCAAATTGGCAGTTTTGACCTGACAGATTCACTTTATGATGAATATAATACCAACCGATATCTGCGAACCAAACGAATAATCGGAGAGGTGAATACGAAAGGCCTTGATGCGATTTTTGAGAATGAGTTTTATCGGTAAATAAGATAGAAAATCTTTAAAAAATGGACCAAAACAGACGAAATTTTCTGAAAACATCAGCAATGGCAGCAGCATTTCTGACTGTACCGTCCGTATTTTCTCAACATAAACCCAAAAGCATCTCTTCGAAAATGAAATTATCTTGGACTCCTTACGACCTTGAACTACGCCATACGTTTACCATCTCGGGATTTTCCCGTAAGACCACACCTGTTGTGCTCACAAAAATCGAATTCGACGGATTGACCGGTTACGGCGAAGCTTCGTTGCCACCGTATTTGGGTGAAACGCAGGCATCGGTTATCGAGTTTCTAAAGAAAATAGATTTGTCCGCTTTCTCCGATCCAACGCATTTAGATGAAATTTTGGAATACGTGGGTGGTATTGCCATAAACAACACGGCTGCCAAAGCGGCGGTGGACATTGCCCTACATGATTTAGCCGGAAAAATTATTGGTTCTCCGTGGTACAAAATGTACGGACTTGACAAGACCGATGTTCCCGACACCACATTCACCATCGGTATCGATACTGACGATGTAGTGCGCGAAAAAACACGTGAAGCGCTGGGACGATTTAATATCTTGAAAGTAAAAGTGGGCGTACCGGACGATAAACGTATGATCGAAGCCATCCGTTCCGTTACTGATCTGCCGTTGGCAGTGGATGCCAATCAGGGATGGAAAGACCGCCACGTGGCGCTGGATATGATCCATTGGTTGAAAGAAAAGGGTGTCGTGATGGTGGAGCAGCCTATGCCAAAGGTCGATTTGGATAATATTGCCCGATTAACGGAGGTAAGTCCGTTACCGATTTTTGCGGATGAGTCACTTCAGCGATTAACGGATATCGAACGCCTGAAAGGCGTATTTTCAGGCATCAACATCAAGTTGATGAAATGTACCGGCATGCATGAAGCATGGAAAATGCGCAATTTTGCTGAAACACTCGGAATGAAAGTAATGATGGGTTGCATGACGGAGACATCGTGTGCCATTTCGGCAGCATCGCAACTTTACGCCGGAATGGATTTTGCCGATTTGGACGGTGCATTGCTTATCGCCAACGATTGTTTCGACGGTGCAACACTCGAAAACGGTAAAATTATCGCAAGCGATTTACCGGGGATTGGAGTGAGGTTGAATAAAAAAATTGAGTTTGGAAGATAAATTATTATGAGAATACCTACTAACAAAAATCCTCGTATAGAGGTTGTGGATGCTTTGCGAGGGTTTGCCATAATGGCTATTCTCTTGGTTCATAGTTTAGAACATTTCATCTTTCCGGTCTACCCGACAAATTCGCCAAGCTGGCTAAACACATTGGATCAGGGAGTGTTTAACGTGATTTTTACTCTTTTCGCCGGAAAAGCTTACGCTATTTTCGCTCTTCTGTTCGGTTTTACATTCTATATTCAAAGCAACAATCAAAAAAAGCAAGGAAAGGATTTTGGTTATCGCTTTTTGTGGCGTTTAGTGATGTTGGCTGTTTTTGCCACATTAAATGCAGCATTCTTTCCGGCCGGAGATGTTTTGCTGTTGTTTGCAGTTGTTGGACTCGTGTTGTTTCTCACGCGCAATTTGAGTGATAACGCGGTTCTTATAATTGCCGTTATCTTTCTGTCGCAACCGGTTGAATGGTATCACTACATTGCTAATCAGATAAATTCAGCTCATCAGTTACCAGACCTCAAAGTAGGCGAAATGTATGCAGAAGTAGGCGAGTATACAAAAGCAGGAAACTTCTGGAGTTTCATTTTGACCAATATCACGTTGGGACAAAAAGCGAGCTTACTATGGGCCATAAATGCCGGACGTTTCATTCAGACCGCCGGATTGTTTCTTTTAGGATACTATATCAGCAGAAAACAACTTTTTGTTTCTACTAAAAAGAATATCCATTTTTGGTTAAAGATATTGATCGTTTCGGCCATCGTTTTCGCACCGTTGTACACGCTGAAAGAGCTTGTAATGAAGAGTGACGCAATTACACAGCAAACGGTTGGAACAGCATTTGACATGTGGCAAAAACTTGCTTTTACATTGGTTTTAATATCGTCTTTCATCCTTCTTTACCAAAATGAAAAATTCAGTAAAGCTGTAGATAAACTGCGTTTTTACGGTAGAATGAGTCTTACGAACTATGTCACACAATCCATAATAGGGGCATTTATTTTTTTTCCGTTAGGTTTGAATCTTGCACCTTATTGCGGATATACAATTAGTTTGCTGATTGGCTTTTTTGTATTTCTGTTACAGGTGGAATTCAGCAAATGGTGGTTATCTAAAAACAAACAAGGTCCTCTAGAACATATTTGGCACAAATGGACTTGGATAGGAACAAAAAAATAATATTAAAACAGTTTCTATTCATTTATCTCCGGATCCGATAATATTTACAAAGTTAGGAATAACTATCTGTCTTTCTAGTCAGTTAATTTCCCGGAATTTCATTACTTTTGCGCCCGATTTTTAAGTAATTGTATGAATTATCTTCTCACTATCGGGCTGCTCGTGTGCTCCAATGTTTTTATGACTTTCGCATGGTACGGACATCTTAAACTTGTCGAAAATTCATGGTTTAGTAAGCTGCCGCTTTTTGGAGTTATTGTTTTTAGCTGGTTTATTGCCTTTTTCGAATATTGTTTTCAGGTTCCGGCAAACCGAATTGGTTTTGATGGAAATGGCGGTGCATTTTCATTGGTTCAGTTAAAAGTCATTCAGGAAGTTATTACATTAGTTGTTTTTGTGGCTTTTTCGTCTATCGCGTTTCAGATTCAGTTGAAATTGAACCACTTAATCGGATTTGTTTTTTTGGTGTTAGCGGTGTATTTTATTTTTAAGGGATAAATTCTGCCCCTCATTTAACCAATTCTTCGAACAGCCGTTCAAATGTTTTATTCAAATCATCAGTTTTTCCGGGATGGGGACGCGATGTTTGTAAAACGGAACTGCGAACGGATGTTAACCAGCGAAATCGTTCGGGAATATCCAAAAGTGCAATGGGGCCGGAGTTTTTATCGCCTTCAGCAATTTGCCTATAAGTGTCAAGATGATGAATAACATCATTGTAATCTAATCCCGAATGCATCAATCCGAATTTCTGAGTACACAGATGATATTCAAGCCGGATGTATTTCTCTTTCTTCGAAAAAAGGATCAATCCGATATTGAAAAATTCTTCCCGCTCCACTCTTGGCACCAGGCGGATAACAGCGTATTCGTATAATTTAACCTTGTGCATTTCTGGCTTCGTTTAAAAAGTTCCGGGAGTTTATCAACCTTGTTTTTAGAAAGTTGAAATACACGTTACGGATTTCATCTGGTGTTTCTTGTGTATCCCGCCATTGAATCCATTCGTCCGGAATCATATTGACGAGTTCGTCGAAAAACTTGTCCGATAATCGCTCTCTTGCCCACTCGTCCGCTTCGTCAAGTTGTGTTGCTTGTGATAATAACACGTGATCTTTTATGTGCGGGAATGGATTTAGCGCGTGTTTTTCGAAATCCTTCCAGGAATGGTGAAAATAGAACGACGCTCCGTTATCGATTACCCACAATTCTCGATGCCACAGCAGCAGGTTGGTGTTGTTGAATGTGCGGTCAATATTGGTGATAAAGGCATCGAGCCAAACAATTTTTGATGCTAATAGCGGATCAATTTTTACCGACGGGTCATAAGCAATTGCTCCGGAGAGATAGTGCAATCCAAGGTTAAGTCCCTCACTTCCTTTCAGCAGATCCTGAATTTCTTCATCGCCTTCCGTTCGTCCAAAATCCACGTCGAGATGAGCAAATACCAATTCGGGAACATTCAGTTCTAATGCTTTTGCAATCAGCCCACCTAATAGTTCCGAAATCAACATCTTTGTCCCATGACCTGCACCGCGAAATTTCAACACATACTTAAAATCGTCGTCGGCTTCCGCCAATGCCGGTAGTGAGCCCCCCTCGCGTAGCGGCACAATGTAACGCATTACCGTTACAGTACGTAGTGAAATTTCTTTTTCCATCGAGCACAAAGGTATAATAATCTGTTTAATCGACGGAAAAACTGAGTTTAAATTTCTCCCGATTCTATCAAAATACACCCTGCCTGGTACATTTCGTTCAACGCTTTTTTGTCGTCTCCCGGATTAATATTTACGGGTTTAATAGCATCGGTGATTACATAAGTGTGAAACCCTTCGTTCAACGAATCCAGAGCAGATGCTTTTACACAGTAATCAGTAGTTAAGCCACATACGTATAAGTTTGTTATTTTATTTTTACGAAGATAATCGGGAAGTGAAACATTGGTGGCTTCAAAAGCGGAATAACCGTCGTCTTTATTAGCGGTGCCTTTATGTAGTTTAAGATCGATTTTTTCTGATTTTAGGTCAGGATGGAAATCTGCTCCGTTCGAATTGGCGATGCAATGTGGAGGCCACTTCTCGAAATGAACAGAATCTTCGGGATGCCAGTCTTGTGAGGATATTACAACATCGAATTTATCAATTATACTGTTGATAACGGGAACAACTTTGTCACCATCTTCCACGCCAAGTGCGCCACCAGGACAAAAATCGTTCTGAACATCTACTATTAATAATGCTTTTTTCATTGTTACTGTTTTATTTATATAACAATGGAAGAGGGTTTGGGTTCGATTAAGGGTAAATTGAAAATCCGGCAGAAAATTGGAAGTTACGGGTTCGCAACCTTTCGGGGATATCTTTTGCCCGCGGATAAATAGAAAATGACATTCCTAAATCGAGTTTTAACCACTCTAACTTATTGAATCCTATTTGATAGAAGTTTGCTGGTTCAAAAAGAAATAAATATTCTTTTCGCAGTCTGTTTAGTCCAAGATTCTCTCGCGCGTCTTCAGGATAATTGTCGCTGATATCCCGATATTTCATAAGCGAGAATTGTGGCACAAAACTCATTTTAAAGTTTTTGTTTATATGAAAATTGAGGTTGGGCTTCAAATAAAGTTTTTGGAAGTTACCGTGAAAGTGATAAATATGGTCATCGTTGATTGTATCGCTCGTGTTTTTGAAAAATGATTCCGAGCGCCCGAAATTAACACCGATAATCGGATTAAAAATGAATTGCGAGAAACTTTTGTGCGGTATGATCAAGCCCGCACCGACGTCTAATGCCTTACGTGTGTAATCGATTCTTGAGCTTGAATAAGTTTGCAAGATATCATTGTTAGAGAATAAATCTCTTTCTTTTTTATATTCTCCGCCAATAGTTGCCATAAAGCGGTCGGAAAAAGCATATGCAGTACTCACATCGAATCCATAAGATTTCGATTTTCTTTCCCCGGTAGGAAGAGGAAGGATCAAGAACCATTCGTAGGTTTGATATTCCTCTTCGGGAAGAATCGATACATTCGCAGCTATTTTACTGTCACCCTTTTTTTCTAAAAATGCAGTTGTTTGTGTTGAGGGCGAGTTGAAATATCTCGGGTTAACAATCTGGCACGATGTTAGTAAAATTATTAAAAAGTAGAAGGTCTGATAAAATGCGTGTCTTTTCATGTTTTTGAAAGAGATAAACACAAATTACGAAAAAAATATACCAATTCTGGATAAAGACTTTTTGGGTTTAATTTCGGGTTGAAGTTTTCCCATCATTTCCAAATGACAATGCAAAAGCTCTCCAGTCTTTTCGTCGCGAAGATGTAGGCCATTTCCCTGACAGAATTTATATGATTTACATGTGGTGCATTTCCCGGTTTTAGTCCACCGGCGGTCGCGCATTACCTGATAACGGGTTTCCCAGACTGTCCAGAAATCGTCTTTATAAATATTCCCCTGAATATAATCACCTCTTAAACTGGGACAAGCGCTGATGTCACCGTTGGCCAATACCGATGCGATATGCACTCCTGCCTGGCAAAAGAATGGTGTGTCACGTACTTCCATTTCGTAATTGGCTAAGTAACCTTCACATCCGTATGAAACATTAATTTTTCCTTCTTTTCTGGTCTCTTTTATGAAATCCATCATTTGCACGAACTCTTCGATAGAAAGTTTCAGCAGCGGATTGTCTTTGGCTCTTCCTTTTGGAAAAACGGTAAACAATCGCCAGTGTTTCACATCTAATGAAAGGAGCATGGATTTTAATTTGGGAAGGTCATTGATATTCTTCTTGTTGACACATGTGACCACATCATACACCAAATCTGGTGTTCCTGCAACGCGTGAAATGGCGTTTAGTGCACGTAACCACGATCCTTTTCTGCCACGAAACCATTCGTGAGATTCCTCAGTATATCCGTCCAGACTTACGGTTACTGAACGTAATCCGGCATCGAGCAACGCATCAAGCCGTTCTTGTGATAATCCCCAGCCATTGGTGACAAATCCCCA
Source organism: Bacteroidales bacterium UBA1035 (assembly GCA_002316835.1). GTDB lineage: Bacteria > Bacteroidota > Bacteroidia > Bacteroidales > Dysgonomonadaceae > Petrimonas. The sequence continues at coordinate 39,283 of DCEG01000046.1, forward strand.
TGGGTATTCCAACTTGTGAATCTCTCTTCCAACTTCTTCGAGATCTTTACGAACCAAAGGTTCACCGCCTGTGAATACGATCATTGTTTTGTGTGGATTCACATGAGGTCGAATGTCGGATAGGATTTTCAGAAAATCTTCCTTAGGCATATCGGGAATAACATTCTCTTTGCTGCAGTCGCTTCCGCAATGCACACAGTTGAAATTGCAGCGTAATGTGCATTCCCAAAATAAATAAGTGAGGTTGTGTAGTTTGGTTTGTGCTTTCTTGTGCTCCTGAAAGAGCGAAAGAATCATCTTTTTCTGTAGGTTCATCTCGTTGTGTTTTGCTTAGATGTTCATAACGTACGAGTACGCTTTAAATCCTCAATGTACATTCTTCCGGCTTATCACATAATAGAAGTTTGTTTACGCGTTACTTCGTATCTTCTGTTGGCCGCACTCCATACATAGCGATAACCCGATTGTCGAATTTGTCTTTGATAATACGAATGGTATCGGAGTTTTTCAATGAATCTATTTTCGATTCTGCTTGTTCCTGTTTCTTTTCAGGATAGGTTTTCCGGCAACAACTTATAAATCCCAATATGCCCACTAAAACAGCAATAATGACTTTATCGTATAAATGTAGAATGTGCTTTTTCATTTCTCGTTTTCGTTAAATTCTGCGCTGGGTACGCCATACATGGGGATAGGTGTGGAATGTTTTAACTGAAAATTCGCATCGTTTTTTTCAAAAACGCCACTGTACCAGTTACTGCCTTTTTTTACCTGTTTAGTGTCGCGCTGCTCAACCAGCATAGAGTCCGGTCTGAAATATCCGTTAGCAGCATCATCCACATCTTCGGCATATATTTTTACCGGAAAGCCGATGATACCTTTCATTTCCACCGTGTAATTTCCGTTCGCATCGGTAAAAGCGGTATCAGCATCCTGGCCGTGCACAGCCTTTCCAATTATACGAATGTTTTGAATGGGTTTGTTGTTAACAGCATCGGTAACTGTTCCTTTCGCTTTGAAATCGGCCGATGGAACTCCATACTCCACTACGGGATCGATAATATCACATCCGGCTGTAAATCCCAGGATGCTTAAAAACCAGGCGATAATTTTAGTGTAGGTGGTTAATGCAATTTTCTTCATAGAATATCAACTTTAACCTTGATTAAATCAAAGCTATATAATATAGATGAAAAAAAAGAAAAAACGTTGCATCAAAATCGAAATATTTTCAAAAAAACAGACATTTTTGATGATTTTGCCCCAATTAATGAAAAAAATCACTATTTGTGGTGATTGTTTCGTTTTTGTTTATAGTGTTACTTTGCATTAATAATTTAAAGAATAGTTTTAACCCGATGAAAAGATTAGTTGTGATTTTATTGGCAATCTGCCAAATCTTTATTTCTTACTCCACCAATATTGACCCCGAAAAAGACGAAACCCCCGATGATACACTTAAAGTGTATTATTTAGACGAAGTGATAGTAAGTTCTTCTGTAAAAGAAACCAATCAATTGAAAAATTTGCCTACGGCAGTTTCAGTTATATCTCCAAAACAGTTAAGTAACAGCCAGATAGAATCGTTGCCAACGTTAAGTGGAGTTATCCCGAACTTTTTTATTCCGTCATACGGTTCCAAAGTTTCCACACCCATTTATATTCGTGGTATTGGTGCGAGATTAGGTTCTCAAACCGTAAGTTTGTATGTAGATAATGTGCCGAGTTTCAACCCGTCGGCTTTCGATTTTGAATTTCAGGACATTCAACGCGTGGAGGTTTTGCGCGGAGCGCAGGGAACGCTTTACGGCCGGAATGCCATTGGCGGAATAGTGAATATTTATACACTTTCGCCGTTATCGTTTCAGGGAACATCATTGATGTTAAGTGGTGGAAACTACGGTCAATTTTCAGTGAAAGGGTCAAATTACAGCAAATTGTCCGATAACTTCGGTTTATCGATTGCTGCTTATTATCAGAAGGATAATGGTTATTTCATTAATAACTATACACGAAAAAACGTTGATGCATCCGATAATGCCGGGGGAAAAGTAAAACTCGAATGGGAGATCACCCCGTCTTTTAAAGCGTTGCTTTTCGGTAATTACGATTATGTGAATGGAGGTGCTTTTCCGTATATGCATGAAGATTCAACGGCCGTGAACTTTAACGAGCCGTCGTCATACAAAAGAAGTCTGGTTACGAACGGGCTTTCTCTGCAATACTTGGGTAACGGCTTCAGCCTGAACTCCACTACCGGATATCAGTTTTTGAAAGACGATATGAAAATGGACCAGGATTACACGCCGTTATCGGTTTTCTCAATCCGTCAGCAACAAACGCAACGCTCACTTAGTCAGGAAATAACATTAAAATCAGAAACTCAAGGTAAATACCGTTGGGTATTGGGTGTTTTCGGATTTTACGATCATCGCACCATTGATACGCCGGTAGCCATTAAAAAGGATGGAATAGTAGGACTGCAATCGGTTTTCGATGCGCTGGCAATGAATCCTAACACTCCTGTTGCCATGAATTATACGACTGAGCGAATTGATCTTCCCGGGATTTACAAAAAACCTTCAAGAGGTGCGGCGTTGTTTCATCAGTCCACGCTTAACGATTTATTTGGATTGAAAGGTCTTTCGGCAACTGCCGGTATCCGATTCGATTACGAACATGCCGAAATTGATTATTTTACCGAAAGCAAAGGTGCAGACATAGAATTTCGTTTCAAACAAGCTCCGCCCACTGTTCCTGGAATGCCCGTTAACGGAGACACTATCATGGAGGGAGCTTTCAGCAAAGATTTTGGGCAGATTTTACCTAAATTCGCACTGAAATATCAACCCGTTGAAACAGCTTTTGCCTATATTTCGGCTTCAAAAGGATATAAAACGGGCGGATATAACGAGCAGGCTTTTTCTAAGCTGCTTCAAAACTCGTTAATGGAATCGCTGATGCGTAATGCTATGAAAATGATGCCGCCGCGTCCCGGAGGAGGTGGTGCACCCGCTTCACCGCCTACCAATATTCAAACACCCACACTTGAACAGCAACTTTCGTATGATCCTGAAATAAGCTGGACTTATGAATTGGGAGGTCGTTGTGAGATGTTCGGAAGGAGGCTTGCAGCCACATTTGCAATGTTTTACACGAAAGTGGATGATATTCAAATTATTCAGCTTATTGACCAGGGTACTTTCGGTCGTGTCGTTACCAATGCCGGAAAATCGACCAGCAAAGGTGTGGAGTTGAGTTTGCGATACAATCCTACCGACAATTTTACTTTGTTCACCGAATACGGTTTTGCCGATGCCAAGTTTAAAAACTATCTATCCGAAAAAAAAGAAAATGGAAAAACAGTTCAGGTGGATTATTCAGGAAATTACATTCCGTTTGCTCCGCAACATACGTTAAGCATCGGTGCAAGCTATGTGTATAATTTCAAATACGGTTCGTTTATCGACAGACTGATTGCCAACATACAATACACCGGCGCAGGAAAAATTTACTGGACAGAAGATAATTCTGTTTACCAGCCGTTTTACGGATTAACCAATGCCAGTATTACTGCTGAAAAAGGCTCTTTCGCATTAGAACTCTGGGGAAAGAATATATTCGATAAAAAATACAACTCGTTCTTGTTCCATGCATCGGATATGACAGGAAAAGAAAACGCATACGTACAAAGAGGATATCCCGTTCGTTTAGGAGCAACCGTGCGCTATACGATAAACAAGTAATTCAGATAACTATTTTTCCGTTAAGGATTAAGACGATGAGAACGATTGCCGTGGCAATCAGCGTCAGCATAAAAGCCCATTCCCAGTGTTTGGGCTTTTGTTTTTGTTCGTGCCTCCCTTTCAGGAAAACAATGGCGCCGATGGCATAGAAAATTATCGATAGAAAAAGATATTTGATGCCTACTGCATAAATAACGTACGTGGCGTAAAGTGTTCCCACAACTGCAATCAACTTGTTGATAGTTTTCTCCCTATTGTCCCTCCAGGAGATTTTCACGGCGTAAAGCGACGAAAGCAGATAAGGAATAAGCACCATAGTTGTGCCGATGGTTATTGCGAGAAGATAAGTTTCATTGAATGCTGACGATAGAATGGAAAACAAAAAAATCTGTGTGAAAATTTGCGTGAGCAAAAGCGCATTGACAGGCGTTTCTTTCTTGTTGATTTTAGCTAATGCTTTCGGCATTACACCTTCCTTTGCCGATGCATACATGGTTTCCACCGATAAAATAATCCACGATAAACTTGCACCCAAGACAGAAATCATAATTCCAACTTTCACGATAAATGAACCGGTGCTGCCGGTCATCGTTTTTCCCAAAACGAGCGAAAGTGGCGTTCCCGATGCGGCAAGATCTTGTGCAGGAATGCTCGCCATAGAGATAAAAGTAATAAGCATATAAATCGTCAAAACAGAAAGAACGGAAATGATAATCGCTTTTCGCACGATCTGCTGGCTTTTTGCCCTTCCCGATAGCACTGCCGCTGCTTCAATACCCACAAAACACCACAACACAATTGCCATGGCATCTTTCACCTGTAACAATGGAGTGGTAGTTTTTCCGGTGGAAGCTAGTCTGGTTTGCCAATCCGGGACATTAAAAATTTCGTTATCCACCAACGAAAATCCCAACAAAATCACCAAAGCGATAGGCACAAGTTTAGCAACGGTAACAATAAAATTCAGAATAGCACCTTCGCGAACACCCGACAGCAAAATAAAATAATAAAGCCAAAGGATTGCTGAACCCAAAATGAAGCAAGTTAAAGGAGAAAGCGCATGTTCGCCCAATAAATCGTTCAGTGTTTTGAAAAACAGCACCAGATAACTGATATTGCCCAACCAACCCAGCGACCAGTATCCCCAAGCGGAATTAAATCCCATGTAATCGCCGAAACCATCGCGCGCGTAAGCATAAATACCGCTTTTAAGCTCCGGTTTTTTGGCCGACAGGTAAATAAAAACCAAGGCAAGCATCAACGCTCCCGCACCGCCGATAATCCACGTGATTAATGTGCCCATAGGATTGGCCACATTGATAAGGTCTTTAGGTGAATTAAAAATACCTGATCCTATCATCGATCCCAGCGATACGAAGACCAAAAGCCAAAGCCCGAGCTGTTTTTGCTGTTTCATCCTTTAAATTATGGGTTAAAAACACAAAAGTAGGAAAAATAGATTGTTGTTTGACCACATCGCATATTTTTCTTAATTTCGCACTTCAAATTTAAAAATACGAAAGATTTATGTACAATTGGTTCGAATGCAAAGTGCGTTACGATAAAACGCTGGAAACTGGTATGATTAAGACGGTAACTGAACCATATTTAGTGGATGCCATGTCGTTTACCGAGGCTGAAGCTAAAATTATTGAAGAAATGCAGCCGTTTATGTCGGGTGATTTCACCGTTTCCGATATCAAAAGAGTAAAATTTTCAGACACATTCTTCAACGAAACGGGGGACAGATATTATAAAGCAAAACTATATTTCATCACATTAGATGAAAAGAGCGGGGCAGAAAAGAAGACAGCTGTGAATATGCTAGTACAGGCAAAAGAGCTGAAAGAGGCCGTGGATATTGTAGAAGCAGAAATGAAAAAAACGATGATCGATTATTTATTTGCATCGGTAAACGAAACAGCTATTATGGATGTCTTCAGGCATTCTACAGAGAATAAACCCAAAACAGAAGAATGAGTGTAAGAGATAATATTGATAAGTTGCGTGAAACGGTTCCGGCAGATGTAAAAATTGTTGCAGTTTCTAAATTCCACTCCAACGATGAGATTCTGGAAGCTTATAACGATGGGCAACGGTTGTTCGGCGAAAGTCGTGTGCAGGAACTGGCTGCAAAACAACCCGCGCTTCCTGATGATGTTAAATGGCACTTTGTAGGTAGTTTACAGCGAAACAAGGTGAAGTTTATCGCACCTTTTATCAATCTTATTCACAGTTTAGACAGTGAACGGCTGATGCTCGAAATAGATAAACAAGCAGCCGCCAACAATCGTAAGATATCTTGCCTGCTCCAACTTCACATTGCCGACGAGGAGACTAAGTCGGGATTTTCACCCGACGAGTGTCGTCAATTCCTTGCCGGAGGAAAATGGCGTGAATGTGAAAATATTCAATTTTCCGGTGTGATGGGAATGGCGACTTATACTGATGATCAGGATCAGGTAAGAAGTGAGTTTAGGTTGATTAAATCGTTATTCGACGAGTTTAAATCGCATTATTTCTCTAACGACGATAATTTCAAAGAAATATCGATGGGAATGTCCGGTGATTATCCTATCGCCATAGAGGAGGGTGCTACAATTATCAGGGTGGGAACACTTATTTTTGGAGAACGTTAGGTCCCGCTATATCTCCTTTAAGAGGGAGTCTTTTAGAACAACGATTTATTAATTACAGCTTGCAACGGCTCCTTCAGGAAATCTAGGAGACTTTCCTATAAATATATTCAATTGAATTATACGTTTTATCAATTAAAATGGTTATTTTTGCCGTAAGAGTAAAACCGAAAAACATCCATTCAAAATGACAAACTTACAAACAACTTTTGCCGGATTAAAGCTGAGAAATCCATTTATTGCCGCCAGTAGCGGCTTAACAAATTCATTATCTAAAATAAAAGAACTCGATAAGGCAGGTATCGGAGCGATAGTTCTTAAATCGTTGTTCGAAGAACAAATTGAGAACCATAGTGAAAAACTTACTCAGATATCAGATTATCCGGAAGCAGCAGATTACATCAATGCTTATATCGAGATGAATCATGTAGAGAAGTATCTCGATTTGATCCGTTCTGCAAAGGCACAGTGTCATGTTCCAATAATTGCTAGCGTAAACGCTTATAAATTGACCCGATGGACAGACTTTGCGAAAAGTATAGAAGATGCGGGAGCCGACGCAATTGAACTAAACGTATTTTTACTTAATGCCGGTGAATTTCCGGATAACTATATGGAAGAATCGTATCTGAATATCGTTAGACAGCTGAAAAAAACAGTGAAAATACCAGTTGTTGTAAAGATGGCCAAGAATATTGGTAACTTACCCGGATTAATTGGTAAAATGAAATCCCTGGGAGCAGATGGTTTTGTGCTTTTTAATCGGTTTTATCAGCTCGATATCGATATTAATAAAATGGAGATTACTGCAGGAACAGTTTTTAGCAATCCCTCAGATTTTCACGAAACATTGCGTTGGACTGCTATTGTTGCAGGACGCGTTAAAGATGTGGATGTTGCTACTTCAACCGGAGTGCATTCGTGGGAGGATGCCATTAAAGGAATTCTGGCAGGTGCATCCGGGGTTCAACTTTGCAGTGTTCTTTACGAACAGGGTGTGGATGCCGTTGGCAATATGATTACGTGTGTGGAAGAGTGGATGGAGCAGAATAATTACGAAAATATATCAGATTTTAAAGGAAAACTCAGTTACTCCAATATCGCGAGCCCGTCGTTATACGAACGTGTTCAGTTTATGAAATATTTCTCAAGTTATCAGCAATGAACATACAACAACTCGAATACATAATTGCGGTAGATAATCATCGCCATTTTTCGAAAGCTGCTGAAGCATCATTTGTCACGCAACCCACGTTGAGTATGATGATCCAGAAACTGGAAGATGAACTTGGTGTTAAGATTTTCGACAGAACACAACTTCCCATTCAACCGACAGAGATTGGACGAAGAATTATCGATCAGGCTCGTGTTTCTGTAGCTCAAATAAATCAGATAAAAGACATTATTCAGGAGGAAAAAGGTATTGTAAAAGGAATATTCCGTTTAGGCATTATTCCTACTGTTTCGCCCTATCTGCTGCCAAAACTGATGGACGCTCATACACAAGGAAATACTGATATCCGTATCGTGGTCAGGGAATTAACAACAGAAAATATTCTTCGTGGCTTGGCAAATGATTCACTTGATGGTGGAGTTTTGGCAACTCCGTTAAATGATGACCTTATCACAGAAAGGCCACTCTATTACGAAAGGTTTTTTGCTTATGTTTCTCCCAAAGAACGATCGCTTTATGTGAAAAATGAGCTGGATGAGAGTGATCTAAACAACGGAAAACTCTGGATGCTTGACGAAGTTCATTGTTTCAGAACGCAGATCCTGCACCTTTGTAATATGAAGAGAAGACGTAATTCTCAGTCTATTTTCACGTTCGAAGCTGGTAGTATAGATACGCTCATAAAAATAGTAGATGATAACGATGGATTAACCGTAATTCCCGAAATGGCGATTTACAACCTTAACGAACAACAGAAGAAGAATGTTCGTCCATTTAAAAATTCTACTCCTGTGCGCGAAATTAGCTTAATTACCAGGAAGGAGTTTATTCGTGAGCGTTTGATTAGTATCATAATGGAAGAAATAAAGAACGCTGTGCCTGCCTCTCTTAAAGATCAGATGCTAAAAAAATATATAGTTCCATTATAAGAGTACTTATTATAACGTTTTTAATTTCTTTCTGACAGTTCTAAAATAAATGCATCCACTCGACATCATTCACAAATATTATAAACCCGGAACCAGGCTTTATGATATTTACATCTCTCATGTGACAGATGTAACTAACAAATCGCTGCTTGTAGCTCAAAAGCATCCCGAGTTGGCAATAGATGTGAAATTTCTTGAGGAAGCGGCTATGCTGCACGATATCGGTATTTTCAAAACCAGGGCCCCAAATATAGCCTGCGAAGGTAACTTTCCTTATATATGCCACGGTTTCTTAGGCAGAGAATTGCTTACTCAGGAGGGACTACCCAAACATGGAATGGTATGTGAACGTCATACCGGAACGGGATTAAGTTTAGAAACCATATTACTGAAAAAACTGCCTATCCCGCATCGTGATATGCGTCCAAAAAGTCTCGAAGAGAAAATCATTTGCTTTGCCGATAAATTCTATTCCAAGTCACAGTTGGGGAGAGAAAAGCCGATAAGAAAGATCAGAGAGAGTTTAATAAAACACGATACGCATCAGGTGGAAATATTTGATGAATGGTGCGAATTATTCTTGTAATTTCCCTTTTTTCGAGCGCTTTGAACGATCTGACGGATGATGGGAAAAGCACGCATTTTAATTTTATATTCCCAATTTCTATTTTTTGGCAAACTATTTGCAGTAACAAATCTGAATATTTAAGATTATTATTGCCATAAGGCAATTGCTTGTTTTTTAATGATTATGAAGAAAAATAACGATTATATCGATCCGGAGGAATTATACGATGACGATATGAATTTGGACCCCACCCAAGAAGATATTGATGAGTTGAAATCCAAAATTGAAGACAATTTGTCAGAAGAGGTTGATCCTTTACAGGAGTTGCAGACGAAATACGACGAGTTGAATAACAGTTACTTGCGTCTTCATGCAGAGTTTGATAACTTTCGCAAGCGGACAATGAAGGAAAAAGCCGATATTATAAAAAGCGGCGGAGAACGTGTATTGGCAGATATGCTGCCTTTTGCCGATGATTTTGAACGTGCCTTGCAGGCGCTTCACGAAGCGGAAGACAAAACTGCCATGGTGGAAGGAATGGATTTGATCCATTCGAAATTCGTAAATTTCCTGAATCAACACGGTGTGAAAGAGATTGAAACCGTTGGGCAGCTCTTCGATGCCGACAGATTTGAGGCTGTTACAACTGTTCCCGTACAGGATAAATCACAGAAAGGAATGGTAATCGATTGTGTGCAAAAAGGTTATCATCTGAATGACAAAATTATACGTTATCCTAAGGTTATTGTAGGAGAATAAAATGGCAGCGAAAAGAGATTATTACGAAATTCTGGAGGTTTCCAAATCGGCATCGGCCGAAGAGATTAAAAAGGCATATCGCAAAAAAGCCATTCAGTATCACCCCGACAAAAATCCGGGAGATCATACTGCTGAAGAGAAATTCAAGGAAGCAGCCGAAGCATACGAAGTATTGAGCGACCAAAACAAACGTGCCCGCTACGACCAATTTGGCCATGCCGGAGTCGGCGGTGCCGCCGGAGGCGGTTTTGGTGGTGGAGGCATGTCCATGGAGGATATTTTCTCGCAATTCGGTGATATTTTCGGAGGGCATTTCGGAGGATTTGGTGGTTTTGGAGGATTCGGCAGAACGGGGAGGCGTACAAACCGTGGCTCTGATCTTCGGGTAAAAGTGAAACTTAACCTGAAAGAAATTCTCAACGGAGTTGAAAAGAAAATAAAAGTAAAAAAATATGTGGCTTGTTCGCCTTGTAACGGCAATGGATCGGAAAATGGCAATTCGGTAGCTAACTGTTCAACCTGTAACGGAAGCGGTATGGTAACTCGGGTTGCAAATACTATTCTTGGTCAAATGCAAACCACTACAACATGTCCTACATGTAATGGAGAAGGTAAAACTATAACTAAAAAATGTGCTCATTGTAACGGTGACGGAATAGTTCACGATGAGGAAGTGATTTCAATCAAAATTCCTGCCGGCGTAGAAGAAGGAATGCAGTTGTCTATGTCAGGGAAAGGGAGTGCTGCCCGTCGAGGAGGTATCAACGGCGATTTGCTAATCCTTGTGGAAGAGGAAGAAGATCCTGATCTGATCAGAGATCATAACGACGTGATTTATAATCTTTTTATTAGTTTCCCTACAGCTGCATTAGGTGGAACAGTAGAGGTTCCAACCATAGAAGGAGTTGCAAAAGTGAAGATTGATCCGGGAACACAGCCGGGTAAAGTTCTGCGTTTGCGTAATAAGGGGCTGCCAACTATAAACGGCTATGGTACCGGTGATGAATTAATAAATGTAAACGTTTATATCCCTGAAAATTTGAGCGATACTGAAAAGAAGAAGATAGAAGAAATGCACAAATCAGCCAATTTTACACCTTCAAAATCGGCAAAAAAGAACGTTTTTACTAAATTCAAAAAGATGTTTGATTAAAACCACATAATTTTCAAGTGTAAATAGCGGCAAATTTCGGTTTGACCGCTATTTTTGTTTTAGATGAATTTCACTGGGCTCAGTCGATACAAATTAAGATATTTTGTTAAATTAGCTTTAAATTATCATGAATGTTGCAAATTATGTTTTAAAACGCAACTTAATTAAAACTTTTTTTATTCTTTTGCCAACATAAATAAAAACACAGCACAAAATATGAGTAGTTATTCAATTAAGTCCCTGGAGCATTATTTCAAGGTTTACAGACGTTCGGTTCAAAAACCAAAAAAATTCTGGTCAAAAATTGCCGAAAAAAATTTCACCTGGTACCAGAAATGGGATAAAGTGTTAGAGTATGACATGCAAAAGGCAGAATTTACCTGGTTTAAAAATGCAAAAGTTAATATTACCAAGAACTGTATCGATCGTCATTTGGCCAAAAATGGAGATAAGAATGCTATAATTTTTGAACCAAATGATCCAAATGAGGCTCCGAAATACTATACATATAATCAACTTTATGCCGAAGTCTCCAAAATGGCGAATGTACTCAGGGACTTTGGTGTCAAAAAAGGAGACAGGGTGTGTATTTATCTGCCAATGATTCCGGAGCTCGCTTTCAGCGTACTGGCATGCGCCCGCATTGGAGCCATTCATTCTGTGGTGTTTGGCGGATTTTCAGCTAATGCACTCTCATCTCGCATTAATGATTCTACATGCAAATTATTAATTACTGCCGATGGTGGGTTCAGGGGAACTAAAACAATAGATTTGAAAAGAATTGCTGACGATTCTCTTGAAAAATCTCCAAGCGTGGAAAAAGTGCTGGTTGTGAAACGCACTCATCAACCTGTAAAAATGAAAAAGGGGCGCGATTTTTGGTTGCAGCCGCTTATGGATGACGCCCCATCTACAAGTATTGCGGAAATTATGGATGCCGAAGATCCGCTGTTTATCCTTTATACATCAGGGTCAACAGGTAAACCTAAAGGAATGGTGCATACAACAGCGGGATACATGGTTTTTACTGCTTATACATTTAAGAATGTTTTTAATTATCAGCAGGGTGATATCTATTGGTGTACAGCAGATATTGGTTGGGTCACGGGACATTCATATATAGTTTACGGACCGCTTCTTAATGGTGCCACAACAATTATTTTTGAAGGAATTCCTTCATATCCCACACACAGCAGATTCTGGGAAGTAATTGAAAAACACAAGGTCAATCAATTCTATACGGCGCCAACAGCTATCCGGTCATTGGCAAAAGAGAAGATCGAATATGTTCAGCCCTTCCAACTAAAATCGCTCAAAGTAATTGGTTCGGTAGGAGAACCGATTAATGAAGAGGCATGGCATTGGTACAACGATCATGTAGGCGGCAAAAAATGTCCGTTGGTGGACACATGGTGGCAAACCGAAACCGGTGGTATAATAATTTCGGCCATTCCATTTGTAACGCCAACCAAGCCCACTTATGCTTCCTTACCGTTTCCGGGAATTAAGCCTGTATTAATGGATGAATTAAGAAATGAGATTTTAGAGAATCAGAAAATTGGAAATCTCTGTATCGAATTTCCCTGGCCGGGGATTGCCAGAAGCATCTGGGGAGATCATCAACGTTATATCGATACATACTTTACAACTTTTCCCGGAAAATATTTCTCAGGCGATGGTGCGCTACGTGACGAAGTTGGTTATTATCGTATTACGGGTCGGGTAGATGATGTGATCATTGTCTCAGGGCATAATCTAGGAACAGCACCTATTGAAGATGTAATAAATGAACATCAGTTTGTGGCTGAAAGTGCTATCGTGGGCTATCCGCACGAAATTAAAGGAAATGCACTTTACGGATTTGTAGTATTGAAAGAAACAGGCGAGTGGCGTATTAAAGATAATCTCGTAAAAGAAATAAACCAGCTTATTTCCGATCAGATCGGAGCGATCGCCAAGTTGGATAAGATTCAGTTTGTTAGCGGATTGCCGAAAACCCGTTCGGGAAAGATTATGCGCCGTATCCTGCGAAAAATAGCTGAAGGAGATGATTCCGATTTTGGAGACGTAACTACCTTATTGAATCCGGAAATTGTGGAGGAGATAAAGGAAGGACGGATATAGAAAAAAGGAGCGAAAAATTATCGCTCCTTGCCGTATCGTTTTATCAGGATGTTAAAAACTATTCAACGCTTTTGACTTCCAAATACGTATGTACGTTCCACGCAAACAGGGCTATCAACTCGCCGTTGTTGAATGCGGATCGGTTCATCTGTTTTACTTTTTCGATGAATGAAGATACTTTTCGGGTGTCGCTTTCCTGGATAAATATGGCGGAATTATAGCTGGGCCAAACGGCCGTGTTTAGCCGCGGCAAACTATAATTGCTTTTGGCCGTCACCTGTTCTATTACCTGATAATCGGTAAATTTATTTTCATCGAGCAAATTTGTTATTGCCTCTAACATGCTCACGTTGCATGTAATATATATAAATTCCATTTTATTTTATTTTTGTTGTACTTATAGTAAAGATAATCGATTTCAAAAACCGTTACGCCGGCAGATGGATTTCGCAGTTATCGATATTCCTATCTTGATTAAAAGAGAAAGGAGAAGCTACCATCCTGTTCTCGAGGACGGTACACGGACTCGAATGATCGACAATAAAAAGAGACTACAAACTTAGAAACTACTTTTCTCATCCGGCTTCTTCCTTTCTCATTATTATAATGTATTCTCAAATAGCAGGTTGTTGCGCTGATAAATTTCAGATAAAATCATATACTGTAAATTAGTTGATAAATGTCCAACGTAAAATCCCTGATATCTGTTAGTTAATTATTTTCTAATTTTTTTCTCCTTGCAGCGATTCGGTCTTTTGTCAATGTACGGTTATAAAGTGCCGTGTACATGGCGGGAACTAAGAACAGTGTAACCAAAGTAGATATCATTAATTCGCCAATAATGGTAATTCCGAGCGGAGAATACATTTCGCGTCCCATACCGCCGCTAATTGCCATGGGGAACATACCGAGAATGGTGGTGAGCGAAGTCATTAACACGGGGCGCAAGCGTGAGCGTCCGGCTTCCATCACGGCATCGCGAAGCGAGTAATTGCGTTTGCGCAACATATTAATATAGTCCACCAGCACGATACCGTTGTTTACCACAATACCTACCAGCATAATCAGTCCTATAAACGTGGTAACGCTCAGCGTTATTCCGGTTAAGAAGAATGCCCAAATTACACCCACCAATGTAAAGGGAATAGCAAACAGAATGATGAAAGGGTCTTTAAACGATTCAAATTGAGCCGCCATAACCATGTACACCAACACTATGCCAAGAAAGAAAATCAAGTACAATGAGCTGAACGATGAGCTTTGGTCATCTACCTGTCCGCCGATTTCAACCGACACGCCTTCGGGTATTTCGGTATCGTCTATCATTTTTTGAGCAATTTTGGTAGCATCGCCCAATGACACGTTATTCAGGTTGGCAGTGGCTTTTAAGTACCGTTGTTGTGTCTGGCGTTGTATTTCCAACGGACCCAAACTTTCCACGATATTGGCAATTGACGACAGCGGAATTTGTTGTCCCAATAAATTGGTAACCTGCATCTCTTTCAGTTTATTCACTTCGTTGCGGTATTCCGGCGCGTATTGCACCACGATGCCGTAATCGTTGCCTTCTTCGGAAAAATTGCCCGATTCCGCGCCATAAAGGTTTTGCCGTACCTGCATGCCTACCATGGCCGTATTGAGCGCCATTTGCGATGCTTTTTCCTTATCTACGATTACTTGCACTTCCAATTTTCCGGGGTCGATGGTGGTTGCCACATCCATGAATGCTTCCTCGGCCTGCATTTTTTCCTGAAACGTGGCCGTTACGGTGTTCATGATGTTAAAATCATTTCCCGAAACAATAATTTCAATGGGGCGTTTGTTCCCCGTGATGGCTGCCGCCAACGCGCTACCTCCCTGCACGCGACTTTTTTCTATTTGTGGTATATTTTCCACTCTATCTCTGATAGCAGCGGCAATCTCGGCTGCCGTTCGGTTTCGCTTATCGGGAGGTGTAAGGTGGCAAAGCACTGTTCCCACGTTTTTTCCTTCTTTAAATCCCACGGTGGTAAGAGCACCTGTTTTTGTTTGTCCGGAAATGGAAACGGCGGCATTTTCGGCAATTTCGGGTATATCTTCTAACATGATTTGCAGAATCTGCTGGCTGATGCTGTCGGTTTGTTGAGCGCTGGTGCCCACCTCCGTTTCAAATACCACGGAAACCGTTCCGGCATCGAAGTCGGGGATGTAATCGGTACCGATATTTTTCCCGATAATCAGGGTAACGGCAAATATGCCAAAAGCAATGATTATGGTAAAACTCTTGTGGAAAACAACCCAGCCCAACATCACTTTGTATCCGTTTTCGATTTTATTAATTACTTTTTCGCTGGCTGTATAAAATTTGGAACGACGTTGTTTTTTGCCGTCCCGACGCACCTCTTTCAGTAATTTTGAGGAAAGCATCGGAGTGAGTGTCAGTGCCGTAAACAGCGATACAATCAAACAAACCGATGTCAATATGGCCAACTGTTTGAACATGATACCCACGATTCCGCCCATGAAAAGCATCGGCAGGAAAACCACCAGCGTGGTGGCGGTAGAAGCAGCAATGGCCATACCCATTTCCAATGCGCCAAAAATGGCTGCTTGTTTGGGTTTAGAACCTTTTTCGATGTGCTGGGTTATGTTTTCCAACACCACAATGGCATTGTCCACCACCATGCCAATAGCGATTACCAGCGCCATAAGCGAGAAGATGTTGATGGTGTATCCCATGATATACATGGCGATAAACGCGCTGATAAGCGATACGGGCATGGTTACGAATATTATCAGACTCGATTTCCATTCGCGCAAGAACATCAGTACCACCAGCGTAACAAATATCAACGCATACCAGATGGAGGAGGTGAGGTTGTTAACCGATTGGATAACAATTTCGTCGGAGCTGATCACCTCGTGAACCCGAATATCGGACGGAAGCGTTTTCTCTATCTCTTTCATCTTTGTTCTTACGGCGTTCACTACATCTACGGTGTTGCTTCCTGATTGCTTTTGTATCATCAGTGCCACACCTTCGCCCATATTGTTGCGGGCAAACGCATCTTTTTCCATAAAGGTATCCTCAATTACGGCTACGTCTTTGAGTTTGATTACTTGTCCGTTGAATGCCTTAAGAACAGTGTTTCCAATCTCCTCAACCGTCTCGAATTTTCCCGGCACACGTACCGAGAAATCGTAAATGCCCATATTTATATTTCCGGACGGCACGCTAATGTTGTTTGCCTGGAGCATGGTGGAAATGGTGGAAGTAGACAAACCGTAAGCCGACAGTTGTTGCGGGTTTACGCTCACTTTTATCTCACGTTCGGGCTGGCCCAGGTACACAACGGTTCCAACGCCATCCACTTTACGAAGCACTGTGGCAATTTCTTCTTCTATAATGTTTTCGATGCCGTTGTAATTAACGTCGGCATTTACGGCATACGCGAGCACGGGCATCATCGATGAATTTATTTTGTAAATAACAGGTTGATGCGCTGCTTGCGGCAATTTAGTTTTTGCCAGTTCAATGAGGTCGCGAACGTTGTTTGTAGCGGAAGTTACGTCGCTTCCCCAGTTGTAACTTAGTTGAATGAAAGATACATTCTCTTTGGATGTCGATTTTATTTCGGTCAGGTGTTCGGCTGCCGATAATGTGGTTTCCAGCGGTTTGGTAACCTGTTCTTCCACTTCGTTTGCCGAAGCACCCGGATAGATGGTGATGACGGTTACCGAAGGAAATTCCATTTCGGGCATGATGTCCAATGGAAGCATTTTCAGCGATACCACGCCCAACATCATGATGGCTAAAAACAGCATCAAGGTGGCTACAGGCCTCTTTACGCTTATTTCGGGTAATTTCATATTATTCTATTTGTTTCGGATTAGGGCTGATATGCCTTATCCGTTGAACTTTAAACTATTTTATTATCTCAATTTTTGAATCGTTGTCTAACTTGTTCTTTCCGTCGATAACTACAACCGTGTTTTTATCGAGTTCGGCGATACAGATGAGGTCGTTTCGCGTTTCTCCACGGGTAACTTTTGTTCTGGTAACGGTGTTATCTGCATTTACGATATAGACAAAGTCTTCTCCCGTTCCCTGTTGCCGGTGTAAGGCGTTGATGGGAATGAACACGCCTGTGGACGATGGCATTTCGATGGAAGTGCGACAAAACATGCCGGGTTTCAACTTGGCGCCCCTGTTGGGTATGGTTACCTCTACGGTTGAAGTGCGCGTAAGCGGCGATAAAACAGGTGCAATATCGGCTATCTTTCCCGTTACTTTTTCGTGGGATAGGCGTCGAACACCAATTCAACGTGTTGCCCTTTTTGAATGGAATTGAGTTCCTTCTCGTTTATTTCGATGCTCACTTTCAGTGGGTTTAGCTGCATAAGGGTTACGATGCCGCTTTTCATTTTCAAATCTGAACTTACCGAAGGTACAAATGAGAAGTTCTCGCCTTCGTTTACCATGATGTCCACCAACACTCCGCCGAAAGGTGCGGTTATGGAAGTGTTTTTCCGTAACATATCTACCTTGGTTTGCGATGCATCGAACTTAGCTTTTACGTGGTCGTAGTCCATTACGCTGATGCTGCCTTTTTCTTTCAAACGGCTTATTCTTTCAAAATCTTTTCGGATGGCCTCCAACTCAATTTTTGCCTGTATGAGCATTTCATCAGACATTTCGGCAATTACGGCACCTTTGGGTACGAAACTACCTTTGGAATAATTTATTTTTTCTACGCGTCCGGGAATGGCCGATCCCAGGTTGGCTTCTTTGTTCGCCTCGGCAGTTCCTGTGAAATTCAACACCGGAGCATATTCCATTTCCACCGCTTTTCTCACGGTTACTTTCACGGCTGCATTTGCATTGGCCGCTGTGTCTTCGGAGTTTGTTTTTTTGCTGCAACCGCTCACAAGAAGTGATAAAAAGCAGGTTGCATACACCATGTTTTTTTTAAT
>DCEG01000046.1:57458-57942 GCA_002316835.1 Bacteroidales bacterium UBA1035
TTTAATTTGCATAATTGTAGTTTTTATTATTGTTTCTAAGTTGTTTTGTTGTAAGTTGTTATCAATTTGAAACAGTGATTCTCAAAGTTGCTTCCCGGGTTTATTTCTCTATGTACTTGTAAATTTCTCCGGTGGATTTTTCGAGTTCCGATTTGGTTGTTTTAATTTCTATAAGCGCATCAATGTGTTCCGACGACGCGTTTTCCCATTGCACTTGTGCTTCCAGCAGTTCGGTAAGACGGGTTCTGCCTTCCAGAAGGTTTTCGTTTGCCGTTTTCATGTTTTCTTCGGCTTGAACTTTCGAGAGTTTGGTCAATTCGGCTTTTTTAATGGCTTCGTTGTATTTGTATCGGTTTTGGCGGATTTGCAAGTCAATCATTTGGCGTGCTTCGTCGAGTTCGAGTTGCACTTTTTGTTTTTTTATGTTGGCCGCATGAAGGTTGTGTTTTCTTTCACCCCAGGTGAAAATGGGCATTGATACAAT
>DCEG01000046.1:58160-78364 GCA_002316835.1 Bacteroidales bacterium UBA1035
CCGGTAAGCAAAATGTCGGGCATAAACTTAGAACGCTCTATGTTTTTACTCGATTCCATGATGGAAAGTTTCTCTTTCAGCATGACTATTTCGGCACGTTTATCGGACGAGTTTTCGATATTCGCGATGCCGCAAGTATCATAAACATCTGTATCCATTGCCTTTTCGGGCAAAACTATTTCTTCATTTTCCGTGCCTATGATTTGTGCCAACACCATTTTGGATAGTTCCAACCCGTTCTCGGCTTTCATCACTTTCAGCTTGGCTTCGTTTTGTTTTACCTGAGCTTTAAGCAAATCGTTGCGGATGATGATGCCTTCGGCGTACATGTTTTCCAAATCGACAACCAGCCGGTTAAGCAGCGTTTCGTATGAGTTTGCCAATTTTACTTTTTCTTGCAACGATACTACACGCCAATACGCTTCATCGGTTTTGACCAGTACTTCCGCCTGTGTGAGAATTACATTTTCTTTCGCAATATTTTTGGCATGTTTGGCGATGTTGTTGGCTTCAGTAATTTTAAATCCTGTGAAAATCGGTTGGGTAACACTTAGCCGTGCGTAATACATGTTTTTGTTGTCAAACGTCAGTTTGTCGGCAGGCAGCATGGCATAATTTTTAAAAATCGGATTTCCCGAAGCATCCAGCATTGGCTCACCCGTTTGTGGGTTAATCACCAGTGTGTTCAACGCTGTTGCCGGGTCTTGTAACGATGCCGGATTGAACGCACCTGTTTGCGGGTCGATGGTGTTGAACGGCACCACGGGGAGAAATAAATCGTCATTCAAGGGCTTCAACGCTTTGTTTGTTCGTAAATATCCGCCGTTAAGACTGATGTGGGGAAGATACTTTGTGGCTGCTGTTTTTTTTGAAGCGGCAGCAATTTCGGAGTCTTCCTTGGCTATGCGAATTTTTTTATTCTGTTGCAATGCCATCTCACGGCATTTGTCTAATGTCAATACTTGTTGTGCGGAAACCGACGCGAACGCGAGTGAAAAAACCGCGAGGAAACAGGTAAAGATTTTTTTTCCTGACTTCATTTCTTTCATTGTCTTTTATTTCTATTTTTTGTTGTTTGTTGTGTGGTGAGAAAAACTCGGCTGCAAAGGTATGGTCTTCACATACGCTTTGTGATAAAAAAAATATCCAAGCGTACTTTTTGGGGAACGAAGTGTGAAAAAGGAGTGCCGAAAATATATTGCATTAGGAATTTCGTCGCGTAATATCGTCTTTTTACGTAAATGAGAAGATGTGTGCTTATGGTTAAGGAGGCAATATATAACGTAGAGTTATTCCGATATTGTAGATAAGGTAATATTAATATCCGAATTCTTACAATAGGTTTGGAAAGCCATATTTTCTCTCGATAGCAATCGGGACGTAGATGGTTTATTCTCCTGTAGCAAAACAGGGTCACGAAATTCTGTCCGGAGTGACGGAGCTTATAGCTGTTAAATACCGCCTTTCAGGCGGGTGATGAGTGTGAAGAGTTGTTACCGTAAGCTACGTTCGTTTCTCACTTGCATACGGTTATGAAAATATCGCTTTTCATACGAGTTAGGCAAACAAACGGATATAAATAAATGGTTATTTCATTAAAAGAGATGAAAAAAAGCCTGCGCGCATTCTTTTTATTCGGTATTATCCATATACCATTCTTTAAACTCGGTGGCTCGCGGGCGGCTTACCAGAATCCGCTCAGGTGTCGGTACCGAAAGATTTACCGATAGTCTTCCGTTGAACCATATCGATAGATCGGTGATGGCGCGATGCGAAACAATGTATTGCCGGTTGGCGCGGTAGAAAAGCGAAGGGTTTAACTGACGGAGAAGCTCGTCGAGGGAAACGTCCATTGAATAGGATTGGCGGTTGAGACATACAATTTTCGCTATCTTAAATTCGGAGTGGATAAAAGCGATATCATCTGTTGCAATCGGTATCAGTTTGTCTTTGTGTGGTATAAGAAAGTGTTTTTTGTACGGATTTCTTGTTTCTCGTATCGATTGTACAATTTGCGAAACAATATCGGAATTGTTATTCTTAAACGAAAAATGCGCGAGTTTTTCCAATGCTTTTTCTAAGCTTTTGCGGGTGATGGGTTTCAGCAGGTAGTCGATGCTGTTTACCTCAAATGCTTTCAGAGCGTACTCATCGTATGCGGTTGTGAAAATAACCGGACAACGGATGTCTGTTTTTTCGAAAATTGCGAAAGATTCTCCATCGGCTAAATGAATATCCATAAACACAACATCGGGATGTGTATTCAGCGAAAACCACTCTACACTCTCTTCCACGCTTTGCAGTACGGCAATGACGTCTATGTCTTTTTCCAATGCTCTGATAAGCCGCTCTAAACTCTGCGCGGCAATAAATTCGTCTTCTACAATTACAGCTTTCATTTGATTTTCAATGTCAGGTATTTGATGTTTAATGTTGCAGGTTTATATATGCAACGGTTTATTGGTGTTGCCTGTATCTTTTTCGTTTTTTGCTCTCTGCTCCTGGCTTTTTGCCTGTGTTACTTGGATCAACGGAACTTCCACAGCGAACATCGCATCGTCGGAATATATTTCTATTTCCTTCCCGAACATCAGGCGGTAACGCTCGTTGAGGTTGGCCAATCCCAAGCCGGTAGTGTTTTTATCGCCTTGTTTGGGTTGAAGGTTGTTTTCAACCCGTATGGTGTTGTTAGGCGTTGCTTCAATAACGATACACAGCGGATTTTTCCGGCTTATCACGTTGTGTTTTATCGCGTTCTCTATCAATATTTGTAATCCGAAAGGGAGGATGTAAGCGTCTTGATAAAGTCCGTTGTGTTTTATGTGTACATGCAGTCCATCGTTGTAACGAATTTTCATCAGGTAAACATACGATTCAGTAAACAGCAACTCTTCCGAAACTTTTGTAATGGTCCGGTCTTGCATAGTATAACGGAATACGGCCGATAGTTGTTGTACGTATTCACGGGCGCGCTCATCGTTATAACCGATAAGCCCGTTAAGCGTGTTCAGCGAGTTGAAGAGAAAATGCGGATCAGTTTGGTTTTTGAGGGCGTTATACCGATTTGTAAGATTCTCTATAACAAGATTTTGATTTTCTGTCATTCTTTTCTGGTTCTGATTTATCAGGTAAACCAGCGCAGTGAACAAAAACGAAAGGATAAGTATCGTTAAATCTTTTACGTAGTGGAGGGTGGAATAGACGTTCGGTGTTACTTCTGCCCGAAACCACCACCATTGCAGACGGGAAAAAAACGGACTTGAAAAAGCCACAACAATCAGCAAGCCTATCAATATAAGCCACACTTTATAACGACTGTCGAAGAAATTCGTTATTGCCCAGAATTGGATCCTGAAAAGGAAATAGAGTAAAAGTGTATTGAAAAGTAGCGTTGCAATTGACTTGAGTGAAATTAAATCAATGACTTTGATATCAGTTGTTTTGTCTAACGATATGGCATAGATTGATGAGGAAAACATGACAAATGCTAAAATGAAACTGATGACGATTGCCGCTGTCAATGCTGTTTTCTTGTTATAGTTGAGGATGAAAGGTTGCTTTTCTCGAAATTTCATATATTTTCTCGCTTTATAGCATCAAATGTAAATAAAAAATAGCGTATGTGCAATTTGGGAACAGGAAATAAATATGATATTCAGTATTGCGATTACTTGCCCTTGTCATTATTGGGGCTCATAGTTCATTATTACCGTATTGCGGGATACTATTTTGTTTAAAAACAAACCCGGTAAGCTGCCGATAACCTGATGGCAGCTGTCCGGGTTCTTTACAAAAAGGAGTGTTTAATTCGAGGAGATTGCCTCAACTAAGTTTTTGTTTTCCCGACTTTGTCTATACACTACTTTATCTATCTTAATCCTTGTCGAGAAGGAAATTTCTTTCAACAAAAAATGTTGTGCATTGAGGCAATCTCTTTTCTGTGCGTGACGCCGCCACTTTTATCAGAAGCGATATCCTATTCCTACACTTACGGTTTGTGTACGCATTTTGGCATCGTCTTTCAGCGCGTCCAATTGGTTTACAAATCCGAATTGATATCCGGCATTTAGTTGAACTTGGTTGCTAAACTCGTATCCGAGCATGGCTCCCATGCCAAAATCCCAGCGATTCATAGGGGTTTTTCCGGCTACTTCGTCGTACAGATTAATGTCGGCGTCTTTATAGCGGGCGTCAAATCCAACGCTTACAAAAGGACCCACACCTGCGTAAAACCTGCCGCTGCCCACTTCAGCTTGTCCCACAGCATACACCGGAACTTGCATTCCCCACTGCTTGAATGTGTCTTCGACGGGGCCGGTCTCCATTTTCGATTGTCTGTAAAAGAACATCATCTCCGGCTGAATAGCAAAGTTCGGATGCAAATCAATCTTCATAAATCCTGCCAAGTTCGGACCCACTTTCATGGTGCTTTTTTGCGCATCTAAATCCGTCAAAAGGAAATTAGACATGTTCATTTCGGCTTTTACACCATACGAAACAGGGGTTTGAGCGTTCACGTTCATTAAACCTGTTGCCATTAATAATGACATACATACTAACATTGTTTTTTTCATTGTTCTGAAATTTTAATTTGTTTATAAATAAAAAACTGTTTTGAGTTTCTTCTTATTTGTTGATGCAAAGTTAGGCCCTTATGCCGCACCCGTATCGGGAAAAGAACCCAACCGATCATTTTCGTTGCCGAATAGTGAAAATAGTGTGCCGAATGGGAAAGGGTGAGGGTTAGTTGTTGTCGCTTCATGGTAAAAAACAAAAAAGCGAAGCTTAAAATCAGCCTCGCTTTTTCTCAAGATGTGATTCTAAACATCTACATTTTATTGCACCTTTCAAAAAATCCAATCGCATCGAGCTCTTTGCGGATAACAGTTTCCTCTTCGTCGGTAACATTTTGGAAAGGCGTGCGGTTGATACCCAAATCTAAACCGATAAGTTTCATAATGCGCTTGCCGGCAACAATATTTCCGCGATAGTTGGCAATTACATTAATTACGTCCTGCGCGTAGTTTTGTAATTCGCGGGCTTTGTCGATATTTCCGTTGTTGTATTCGTCAATAATACTCACCAACACGTTTCCTATATAACTTCCGGTTCCGCTAATACCACCTTGGGCTCCGCCCATAATTAATCCGTTAAGTACGGTTTCGTCTTGTCCGTGCAGCATATCGAATTTGCCGTTTTCGTAGCGCATACATTGGTTGTATTCGTAGAAACTCTCGTACGTATATTTAATTCCGGCAAGATTGGGAATACGTCCGTCTGCAGCTTTCAGAAACGGAAGCATCGGCAAATAAACGCCGTTAAGAACGGGGATATGATAGAAATAAAACGGTAGATCGGGTGCCCCGCACGCGATTTCTTCACAATATTTCACCAGCTCTTCCACACGTCCGGCTTTAGGGAACGGCGATGCCATTGCCCCGATACCGAATGCACCAATCTTCTGTGCGTGTCGCGCCATCTCGTAACTGTCTTTGATGCATGTTGCGCCTACATGAACGATAACTTTAAAACCTTTGGGCGAAACCGACATCCATTTCTCAGCTAAGCGTTTGCGCTCGTCCACTGTCAGCATATAGCCTTCGCCCGATGAGCCGTTGATGAACACGCCAATCAGTCCGTTTTTCTGCAACAATTTCGCATAATCGCCGATAGGTGATAAATCCACTTCTCCTTTTTTATCGAAAGGAGTAAACGGAGCGACGATAAGTCCTTTAATTTTTTCGAAATTCATAGTTGTATTTTTAAATTGAATGAAATTCATGTTTGTACTCCGCAGTTTCCTTTTGGGATTTAGGGGTTATTCGTTCGTATAAGTCAATTCTTTTTTTGGCTTCAGGAAAACTAACATCAAAATAACCGCAACAATAACCACGATAGCTAATTTGCTGAAATCGACTCCCAGATTACCGGCATCGGTGGAACTGCCGAGTATTAACGTGACGGCATATCCTGCAAATACGCCCATCATATTCATAAACCCATAGGCAGTAGCCCTGTATTTTTCGGGAATAATCTGACAGAGAATCGGCATATTGTTAGTATCGAACATCCCGAAACCGATTCCGAACAGCATTGCCGCTCCGATGAGTCCTGCATAGCTATGTCCGAAGCCAAGTAGTATAAGCGAAGGGATAGTGAGTGTGAGGCCAATGGCGCTTGTGTACATTCGCCCTCGGATGTTTTTCTGCACCCATCGGTCGGACAATGGTCCGCCAATAAGAACACCGATAAATGATGCAATTGCAATGGATATAGTTGCCATCGGTCCTGCTTTTGCCATTTCAACGCCCAGATTTTCAGAAAATAACGTAGGAAGCCAGTTTTTTGTTGCCCAGCCCGGAAAACTCGGCGCCATGAAATAGAATAACATTATCCAGAACGAAAGTGTACTAAAGAGAATTGCCAGAGATTTTCCGAAAGACTCTTTTTTGGCTTTTTGAGATTTGGGAACCAATTTCGCTTTTTTTGTTCCGCCGTGCCCCTCTTTGTCGTGAAGAATAAAAATCAGGATTAAGGCATAAACAATTCCTACAATTCCAAACCAATGAAAAACCGTTTGCCAGCTATAATTGGCTGCGATTGTTGCGCCAAATCCGCCGAGCGCCTGCCCTGTATATAAGCCTGACATGTGAATCCCTATAGCAAGTGAGCGCGTCTTCGAAGAATGAAAATCGGCGATCATTGCCAGACCGGTAGGAAGATACAAAGCTTCGCTCACACCCATCAGTGCACGCAACCAGTACACTTGCTGGTAAGTTTCGGCGTGACCCATTCCATAAGTCACGGCCGACCAAACAAACAAACTACCCACAATGAGCCATTTTCTGTTCACTCTGTCAGCTATCATTCCGGCAATAGGACTCATAAGTCCGTAAATCAACAGGAAAATCCCCATTAATCTACCGAAGTTTTCGGCAATAGCCAGTTCTCTAATATCCAGTTGCATGGACGATTGCATGGTCGACAGCATCTGCCGGTCAAGGTAATTGAGAATCGCTACAAACCAGAGCAATCCTACCAAAATCCACGGATATGCTTTATTTCTTTTCATATTTTGATGGTGTATTATGTGTCAGAAATGTTTTCGACTCAACTGTCAATGAATTTCACCTTTAATTGTTACAGGCGAACGGACACCCGGTTTTAATTCACCTTGCACAGCATAAAACTCTTTGCCATTGAAAACGAGCGTTGCTCCTGCGCGGGCGATATCCGGTATTTTATCAATTACTGTCCACGAGCTAGTTTCAGTGTCAAAAACGCGGCATTCAGCATTGAATTTATAATATTCAATCGGTTGAGTCATGTAATTTCTAGAGAATTTCAGATTTAATTGTTCTTTCTCCTCGGCAGAAATTGTAGTGTCGTATCCGATATTGTACTGCGTAGTAATGGCATCGAGAAAGATAGTGTGATTGACACCACCCAGACAAAGGATATATCGGTTATCGACGGGCATTGCCGTTGCGCCGCCTAACGAAAACGGGTTCTTTGTTGTTGGGTCGATTTTCTCGCCCACCTTTTCCCACGTTTGGGCAGAAACGTCGTAGCAAAGTACATCAGTAGCCATTGCCGGTTTTTCGGCTGCGTTTCCGCCAAAGAATCCGCCAAGCAGGTAAACGAATATTTTCCCTCTCTTTTCAACTGCCGACAAGACGGGCTGTACGCGAGGAATTCCGGGAAAATCGGGAAGCTTTGTCCACGCAGTATCGGCTTTTGCATTTATAAAATAAAGGCTGTTTGATGGTTTTCCGTTTTCATTTCCTCCGCCCAAAAAAACCAGGTCGTTTAATGAGCAACCGGCAAAGTTATCCAAAGTGGCTGGTAATGAGACGAAAGATTCAAGTTTTACTGAATCATTTTCAGCAATAGTAACCTTGTAGCTGTTTGCCAGCGATTCGTCAGCTGTGTTTCCTCCAATCCAAAGTGTACCGTCCGAAATAGGAACAGAAACCCCATAAGCTGATTTTTGTGGCAGATTCCCGATTTGCTTCCACATGTTTTGATGATTGTCAAACAGCATTATTTCATCGTAAAAAGCTTTCGAGCCGCCTTCAAAACCTAATTTGTCGGGGAAATTAGCACCACCGGCCACTATCAGTTTCCCATTGATAAGAGCTGCGTATGTTGCTGATACGCCTTCGGCGAGATTGCCGTCCAGTCCCGCAACGGGTAATTGGGTTAAGTTGAGTTTTATTTGTTTGTCTTTGGTGTTACCGCACGAAATTATCATTCCAACAGAAAATATCAGAAGAGATAATTTTGTTAAGTAATTTTTTTTACGATTCATCTCTTATTTCTTTTTATCCGGGCTATAAACCAATCCCTCCACCGCATTTTTGCCGTCAGGTGTTACAAATACAAAGGTAAACATCCATTTTTGTAAACGCACTTCAGACGTGCTAAATTTTCCGACTGGTAGTTTCAGCAACACTTTGTTCCAGCCTTTGTTCAGTTCAACGGAAATGGGTGGTCGAGCCTGAAAGTTTTCGTTTTTCAGCGTAATCTCGTTCGATTTTTGCGTGTGGGTGTTTTTCCAAACAGGCGGTGCAACTTCTTTATCGTTAATGAAAATGCGGCTTTCGCGATAATCCCATTTGCCTTGTGGAGGAGCTAAATCTGCTTCGGAACGGCTGTAATCCTGAGTGCTAGCCCATAATTCCACGGTTTGTGTTTTTGGCGAAAAAACATATGTGTAGGCATACGCCGTGTGGTTTTCTTGTGGTTCAGCGTAGAATGTGGGAACCAGATTTCCCCATACGTGCCGAAGGTAAATTCCGGCACCTACGGCATCACGCGAAGCGTAAGTGCTGTCGTTATAGGAATATGTTTCGGCAATTGCGGTTTCAGGCGGAAATACTTTTAGTAAATCACCATCGTTTGGAAAAGCGTCTGTTATTCGCCATTTCACGTTGGTTTGTTTAACGTAGGCAAACGGTTCATTGGCAAAAGTGCGATTTTTATGCCAAAGCATTCGGTTCTCGAAATCGAGAAAGTCTTTAAAAGTAGCATCGTTTTCGTCTGTGGGCAGATTAGTCCCGTTTTTATCATAATATTCGCTTCCGCCACCAAGCCAGGCTCGCTCGGCAAAGGCAAGCATCGATGGATAGAAGTTATTTTGCAGTATAATTTGTTCGTCGTTGGGTAATATTCTGTCAGTCCAAATGGCGACAATACCGCCGGCTATATCGTCGCTACCTTGTTCCACATTGGCGATGCGGCTGTTATAGAGCGCAACGATATCGGCAAAAGCATCAAAGTGGTTGATGTAGTGAAAGCGCGAATCAATGGCGGGGATACCGGGTTGTGCTTTTCCGCGATAACTCCAAAGCTGTGTCATATCAATTTCGCCGGGTTTGTAGTTCCAGCCGGGATTCCACGAGATTACTTTTTTGCCGATAGCACGAATATGAGCCACCATTTCGGGTACGAAAGCGGGGTTGGTAAACTGCACTTCATCGGTACCGATGTGGATGTAGGGAACATCGGGAAAAACATCGGTGCATATTTCGGTCATCAGTTTTTTAAGGATTTCCATCCCTTTTCCCGATTGCATATCCGCGCCCATAGCACGGACAAAAGCAGCACTGTGGCCGGGCATATCTATTTCAGGGATAAGCATCATATGATGTTGGCTACAATATTCGGCAATTTCGTGCGCTTCGGCAATGGTGTAAAACTGTCCGTGATGGCGCTCAAAGGATAAACTGTCGTTAAGTTGCGGGAAAACTTTGCTTTCCAATCGCCAGCCCTGATTTTCGGTAAGGTGCCAGTGGAACGTGTTGATTTTGTATTTTGAAAGCAGACGAATGTGCTTTTTAAGTTCATCCACCGACATATAACTGCGACCGATGTCGTGCATAAATCCGCGAATACGAAAAGCGGGATAATCGGTAATTTCTAGCGTTGGAATAGATTTTCCGTTTGAAGATTCTATGATTTGTGTCAGCGTTTGTTGTGCCCAGTAAATTCCTTTGCTGGTCGTAGCTTCGATAATTACGCTGTCGGAAGTGATCATGAGCCTATAGGCTTCATCGGGATTTACGACTGCTTCCGGAATTTCTGTGACTATTTTTTTACTGATAAGCGATGGATTTATTTGTCCATTTTTCAGTTTATGTTTTTCACTGTTAATTAAAGTTTGCTGTGGTTTGGGTAATAAATACAACTCTTCTGACACCTTTTCGATAGAACAGGAGAGGAGCAGAAGTGAGAACAGTATAACGAAATTTTGTTTTCTCATTGTAAGATGTCGATAACTGAAAACTGAACTCACGTTTAAAATATTGTGTGAATAATCTAAATGGTTACGAATCAAATAGAGAATAAAGTTATTTTTTTATTTCCTCCAATGTTTTCCATATCTGATATAACCCACGTGGAATATGAAAACAACCTTTCCACTTTCCACCTTTCAGATCAAGCAGAACTTCACCTTGACGATTTAGATATCCCCACCATTCGGGAAATTCGGGATCTTTAAAATGTGTCCATGTATAATCGTGTACTTCTTCGAACCATTTGAGGCATTCTTCCGATCCGGTGAGCTGATAACCTTTTATGAGCGATATGAGTGTTTCGATATGAACCCACCAAAGTTTCTGATCCCACTCCAGTTGTTGAGGTGGAAACCCTTTTCTGTCCATGAAGTAGAATATACCACCATGTTCTTTGTCCCATCCGTAGTCAATCATTCTTAGGGTGATTTTTACGGCTTTGTCAATCAAATCGCGACGATTGAGTCGTACACCCAAATCCATAATAAACCACATGGCTTCAATAGCATGTCCCGGATTTATAAGTCTTCCGTCGAAAGTATCCGACAACGTGCCGTCAGTATTTACATTTTCGACAATAATGTCTCCTAATTCAGGGCGGTAAAATACCTCCAGCACTTCGTGTAGGCATTCGTCTATGGTTTTTTTCAGAATTTTTTCGTCGAGAAGATGCTCTATTTCGAGTGCGAGATTACAAAGGATCATCGGAAGTGAAAATGATTTTAGTTGCCGAGTTCCAGGATGAGTTTTATCCCACTTCCCTTTGGGATGATCTTTTTTAGACAAAACGATTTCGAACGTCTTTCTGGCAATATCGGCGTACTCCTGATTTCCGGTGGCAAGGCTCAATTGTCCGAATGCCATTGTAGCAAACGTGTACGAGAAGATATTGTAAGGCTCAACCAAGGGATTTCCTTGTCTGTCAAGTGAGAAATACCAGTTAAGTTTTCCGTCGTGACCGTATTTTCTCAGAAATTCGGCTCCCTGAACGGCACAGTCGAGCCATTCCTGACGTTTTTCGAACTTATTATACAACATCGAAAACATCCATACCTGGCGTCCCTGAAGCCATACAAATTTGTCGGTATCGAAAATATTACCTTCCCTGTCTAAACAGGTAAAATATCCTCCATATTCGTGGTCTTGCGACTTTTGAAGCCAAAAAGGGAGAATATTGTCTAAAAGTTCGCCTTTGTATTGTTGTTTAATTTGTTCAAATTTCATTTTTGTGAGTTATGAAATCTAAGATTTGTTTTCTTTTATTGTGAAATTACTTAAAGAGCACATTATTTTAAATATTTAAAATAATGTGCTTGCACAAATATAAATAAAATTTATTATACGAGGTGAATATAATTAAAATATTTAATTCACTTTTTTAGCGTTTCGTAGCCGAGAAAAGAAAAGTCTACCTTAGAGTTCATAATACAAGAAAAAATAAGAGGAATATGCTTTGGGTATCGACCCTGAATAGACCTTATTGCTATTTTACAAAGGTTTCAGCTTCAGTTATCGAGTCAATTTTTCCGACATCAATAAGTTGAAGATTTGGTGGGATATACCCGCAAATTTTTTCTTTATTACAAACAGATAAATAAAAGTCGATAATGGAAAATTTGTCGGAAAAAAGATTGAAATAAGAAAAAATTTGAGGATTGATAATATGAATTCCCGAAAAAGCTAATTTTTGGTGTTTGGTGTTGTCAAAATTGAAATAAGGTGATTTCACTTCTCCCGTTTTTTCATTTATCCAGCCTTTCAGTCGATTGTTCACGTTGAAAAGCAGGTAGCGCGAGGTTTCTCGTTTACTGACAACGAGTGTTGCTATTGCTGTGTTTTTCAGATGTTGTTCATAAAGATTTCTCAAATCTATATTCGAAAGAATATCCACGTTGTGGATTAGAAATGGCTTTTCGTCGTCGAAAAACCACGATGCCTTTTTTATGCCGCCGCCTGTATCGAGGAGTTGCTCGCGTTCGTCGGAAAATTCAATGCGGATGTCGAAATTATCGTTGGCTTGCACGTAATCGATAATTTGCTCCGCAAAATGGTGTACGTTAATGATTATTTCATCAAAGCCGGCAGATTTCAACTTCTGAATCGTATGCCACAACAATGGCTTTCCCCCAACTGGAACCATTGCCTTCGGCATCGTATCGGTTAGTGGCTTCAGTCGGGTACCGAGGCCGGCAGCGAAAATCATTGCTTTCATGTTCGGCTAACAGGTTAGTTTCTTGATTTGAATTCCTGCTCCAAATTTTGTTCCCGATGTACCAGCGACACTCTTATCCCGAATTTCTTCGAAATATGTTCTGCCATTTTCTGGGCAGCATAAACCGACCGGTGCTGACCACCTGTACAACCAAAAGAAACCATAAGGTTAGTGAAGTTCCGTTCGATATATCGTCTCACGTGACTGTCCACGAGAGGATAAATATTATCTAAGAATATTTTCATTTCACCATCGTCTTCCAGAAATTTAATAACTGAATCATCTAACCCTGTTACGTTATTATATCGCTCGAATTTACCCGGATTATTGATTGCACGACAATCGAATACGTATCCACCACCGTTCCCCGATGCATCGTTAGGTATTCCTTTTTTATAAGCAAAACTAAACACGCGCACTTCAAGCTCACGCTTTTGTGTATCGGCAAACTGCTTCAAATTAATCATTTCGTGCAGTATTTTTGTCAAGTACGGATATTCGTCGAATCCGTCTTTAAGCAGTTCCCGAAGGTTGTTGAGGGCAAACGGAATACTCTGAATAAAGTGTGGTTTCTTTTCAAAATAACCTCTGAACCCGTAGGCTCCAAGTACTTGTAAAGTGCGGAACAACACAAATAAACGAAGTTTTTTTATGAATTTGGCTTCGTCAACCTCCCTGTACTTTTTGAGTGAGGCGATATATGTTTTAATAAGCTCATCGCGTAAATCATCGGGGAAATTAGCTTTTGCCTGCCATAAAAAAGAAGCTACGTCGTAATAAACCGGTCCTTTTCGCCCTCCCTGATAATCGATAAAGTAAGGATCCCCATCGACCAGCATTACGTTGCGCGACTGAAAATCGCGATACAAAAACGTGTCCGACTCATCCTGAAGCAGGTGTTGGGCCAGTTTATCGAAATCGTTTTCCAGAAGATCTTCCTGAAATTCCATTTCAGTAGTTTTCAGAAAGTTGTATTTGAAATAGTTCAAATCCCAGTAGACAGAGCGGGAATTAAATTCGGCTTGGGGGTAGCATACACTAAAATCCAGTTCTTTTGCTCCTAAAACCTGAAAATCGGCTAACTTGGCAACAGTTTTATGGAGTACTTCTTTCTCCTCAGCACTGAAAACGCCTGTTAACCTTCCAGCTTTAATTGTATCAAATAAAACGGTATCACCTAGATCTTCCTGAATATAAAACATTTCGTCATCAGAAACCGAAAGAACCTGCGGAGTATTCAATTTTTGTTTGTGAAAATGACGCGATAATTCGATAAAAGCGTGGTTTTCTTCTTTTGATTGTCCAAAAACACCGATGAGGGAAATATCTTCTTGCTTTAATCGGTAATACCTTCGGTTGGACCCCGACGAGGGCAAGGGTTCTATTTGAGGGTTTGACTTTCCGGTATAATCTTTAAATAACTGTACTAACTCTTTCATTATGATTATATTAATTCTTTAATTCTTCCAGCCAAATCTTCACCACCGCATCGCTTGGCATGCGCCAGTCGCCTCGCGGCGAAAGATTGATGGAACCCACTTTTGGCCCATCGGGCATGCAGGAACGCTTGAATTGCTGAGCGAAAAATCGTTTATAGAATACTTTGAACCATTTCAAAATTTCTTCGGAAGAATATATATTCACAAATGCTTGTTGTGCAATGAAATATATTCTTTTGGGTGAATCTCCGTATCGAAGCATCCGATGCAGGAAAAAATCGTGAAGTTCGTAAGGGCCGACGAAATTTTCCGTTTTTTGAGCGATTTTTCCTTCGTTATCTGCAGGCAACAGTTCGGGACTGAACGGTGTGTCAAGAATATCGAGCAGTATTTTCTGCGAAGTTTCATCCATTTGGGTGTTGGCAATCCAACGAACCAGTGTTTTTACCAACGTTTTCGGAACGCTTGCGTTTACTCCGTACATCGACATATGATCGCCATTGTATGTTGCCCAACCCAACGCCAGTTCAGATAAGTTTCCGGTTCCGACCACTAATCCGCCCGTTTTGTTGGCGTAATCCATCAGTATTTGCGTGCGTTCACGTGCCTGCGCGTTCTCGTAAGTAACGTCGTGAGTATTTATGTCGTGTTCTATATCTTTCAGGTGCTGCGTCACAGCGTTTACAATCGTAATTTCCTTTACAGTAACGCCCAGGGATTTCATCAACTCAATGGCGTTGGTGTATGTGCGGGTGGTCGTACCAAATCCGGGCATGGTGATTCCGATAATATTTTCACGTGGAAGTCCGAGAATATCGAAGGTTCTTGCCGTAACCAGCAAAGCCAATGTCGAGTCCAATCCACCAGAAATACCAATGGTTACCGTTTTTATACCCGTGTGATTTAACCGTTTTGTCAACCCAACCGTTTGGATATTGAAGACTTCGCTTAAATATTCTTCTTCCTTTTCCAGCGATGGAATAAACGGGTATGGGTTGAATATTCGGTGCATTTTCTCTACAGAAACCGGTTCTAGATCACATTCAATTTCCTGAATCGATTCGTCTTGCGGTGGAAGAAAATTAGTGTTTTTTAACCGGTCGCTTCGCATAGCCAAAATATCGATATCTGAAATGATTATCTCATTTTCAAACGAAAAACGCTTGCCTTCAGCAAGGAGTTTGGAGTTTTCTGAAATGATTGTGGCACCGGAAAAAACCAGATCGGTGGATGATTCTCCACATCCGGCTGAAGCATATACATATGCTGCGTTGCAACTGCCGGATTGTTGTAATATCAAGGATTTTCTGTATTCATTTTTACCCACCAGTTCGTTGCTCGCCGACAGGTTGAAAATAATATCAGCTCCCTGCATTGTCAGTTTCGAAGACGGAGGAACGGGCATCCAAAGATCTTCGCAAATTTCAACTCCGAAAGAAGCGAATGGCGTGTGAAAAATCATTCCGTTAACGGAAACAGGAATACTTTCCCCGTTAATTTCAACGAAAAAATAATTTAAATCACCGCTTCCTGCAAACCAACGTTTTTCGTAAAACTCATTGTTGTTGGGGATATATGTTTTTGGAACAAAACCGAGAATTCCTTCGTACGAAATCACTGCAGCTACGTTATATATACTGTTTTTTACGAGTAACGGAAGTCCCACGATAACTATCATCGATGGTTTGTTTCTCATAAAGTCAGTTAAGCTGAACAGCGATTCAATGGCTTTTTGCTGCAATGCCGTTTGAAAGAACAAATCAGCACATGTGTATGATGTAATACTCAGCTCCGGAAAACAGATGATTTGGACGTTTTCTTTCTCGGCAACGTCAATCATTGATTTTATTTCCGAAACATTGTAATAGCAATCGGCAACTTTCACCTTTGGTGATGCGGCTGCCACCCTGATAAATCCGTGTTCGTTGATATTCATAGTCGTTGCCCGTTTACTGTTGTAAATTTTACAAATTTAGGTATTTTTCATGAATTGGGAAAAGCTATTAATTGAGATACTCCACCTCCATCTTATAATTCCACTCATCAAAATAAAGATTCCAGTTTTTTGTTTCCACTTCTCCGCGCTGGAAGTCGACAGTTTCGCTTCGTGGATACTTTTTCCGCGGATAGAATTTCCCTGAATAGTCTGAATTGACGTACAATCGATATGAATCGATGCCTGACATAAAGAATTCACGACTTGGTTTTATGGGAACTGCGCCATCACGACCGAACGAAATATCTACCGGAATCCAGCCCGTACCTTCGAAATAAACTTCTGCCCAATCGTGCAGATTCACTTCTCCCGGATGAGTCATCCATCCGCTTTGCCAGCGAGCGGGAATACCTTTGTAACGCAGCATCGTGATAAGCAGCAGTGCCACCTGCCCGCAATCACCTTTCCTGTTTTCTATCACGTACTCGGGAATATTGGGAATAGTGGAATACTCCAAAGCACTTGCCCACGGATAGTTTGCGGCAATGTACCGGTAAATTGCCTGTAAACTTTCGATGGGGGTTCCCGCATTCTGAGTGACACTATCTGTTAGTTTTTTGATGTTGTCTGAAAATTGAATTTGGGGTTTTCGTTCAGAAGTATAGGCTCTGAACAAATAAGAACTCCTATCATACTCGTCAACTTTGATTTCCGACAAATCGAACCATTCGCCATGAGACGAAACCTCAAAATCGATTGAAAAAACTGTGGGTTTCCCTTTTTGAGTTTTTTGTTCCATGTACACGCTGTTGTGTTGAGCCTGACCTTCTGATAAAACATAATCAGGTTGCGATGTTGCTAATAATTTCACATCGGATTGCCGTTGAATGTCTTTTCTGGGAAACGGAAGCCAGGCGTATAAAGTTTCGCCGTCAGCAGCCGCATCGGCGTTTACTGTAATCGTGTAATGAACTCTTACTGTTTTTTTCGGAAGCAGGTATTTACCTTTGATGTCTGTTGAGGTTTTATTTTTAAAAGCGTCTATTAAGAGCGAGTCTCGTGGTGTATCTGATTTTGGTGCAGGAATTTTCGATAGCTCTCTTGCCGCTGCATCTACACGAAAAATATTAGGTGCTGCATTTTTGAAATATCGCTTCTCTCCATCGATAATTCTGAACTCTAATGATTTAGATTTTTCCCATTCGTTCAATAACGAATCTGATGGTATAAATCCCCGGTTTTTTTCTATCCAGTCAACAATTTCATTTTTTGTTCTTCTAAAATCCAGTTCAACTCTGTGTAAAGAATCTTCCACAAACCGGAGTTGTACTTTTTCTTCGGGAGATGTTTTCTTCAGAGCAGAATTGATAATTTGTTTTGCGGCAGTGAAGTTTCCTCTTCGAATTTCGTCGTCAATTTGTTGTCTATAATCGGTTTTTGGTGAATCACAGGCAAGAAATGTTATCATTAAAACCGATGAAAAAAATAAAACTGCTTTGCTCATTGCGGTTAATTGTTCCTGATTGAGGAGGTTATATTCAAAATTTCCGGAAGTTTATCCAGTAATTCCGACATAGAATGTAAAACCAATTTTGCTCCGGACTTTTCAAGAATTTCATCCTCGAGCGGCCCTGTATTGACTCCGATAGTGAAAATGCCGGCTTTTGTGGCAGATTCAGTTCCTAACGGTGCATTCTCAATTACCAATGCCTGGTTGGGTGTTAAATTACCTCCCTTTTGAAGTCCCATTAAAAAGGGCTCGGGATGTGGTTTGCCAATTTTTACATCAAATGCCGTGACCATTGTTTTGGGGTTAAAGACATTTGGGAAATTTTTATCCAATCTGTCCAGAAGCGACGGTTGTCCTGAACCGGTTACTAAAACAGGTAATAATCCTTTCGATTTCACAAAAGTAAGTACTTCTTTCGCCTTAGGAATGATGTTACCCGTATTGTATTTTACGAAAAGATCGCTTTTTCTTTCATAGATTTGTTGAACTTCTCCTTCCGTTGCATTTCTGCCTAAATTTCGTTTAAAAACAATATTAATAGTCGAACTTCCTGTTCTTCCTTCGTGCAGATAAAATTCTGCGGGTTCTGTTTTCAGACCCAGTTCTTCCATTGTTTGTTGCCACGACTTAGCATGAGCCGGCATTGAATCGTAGAGTACGCCGTCCATATCGAAAAGGATAGCTTTTAAATCAAAACGGTTGTAGTTGTTTGTTTTTAAATATTGTTGAAATTGTTCTGTCATATAATTAAAAAATCGCAAGACCACCCCAAAAAGCAGTCAAGCGATTTATATAGTTTTAAATGTTTGTAAATTACAATCTCTCCTTTATCGCTTTGGTTTCTGCTTCGTATCCGGGTTTTTCCAGCAGAGCAAACATATTTCGCTTGTAGTCTTCCACGCCGGGTTGATTAAACGGATTTACACCGAGCATATAACCGCTGATGCCACAAGCTTTTTCGAAGAAGTAGATTAATTGACCGATGTAATATTCTGATAATTTTGGAACTTCTATTAAAATATTGGGTACACCTCCGTCCACGTGAGCGATGAGCGTGCCTAATTCAGCCATTTTGTTTACTTCGTCCACGCGTTTCCCTTTCAGGAAATTGAGTCCGTCGAGGTTAGCATCATCGTGAGGGATTTTTACTTTTTCTTCCGGTTCTTTTACCGATAAAACAGTTTCGAAAATAGTACGTTCGCCTTCTTGAATCCATTGTCCCATAGAATGTAAATCAGTTGTGAAGTCTACTGCCGCAGGAAAGATTCCTTTATTTTCTTTGCCTTCGCTCTCCCCGTAAAGTTGTTTCCACCATTCGGCAAAAAAGTGCAATTTGGGGTTATAGTTTGCGAGAATCTCTATTTTTTTGCCTCTTTTATAAAGTTCGTTGCGGATAGCTGCATAAATGGCCGGAAGATTTACTTCGTACGAAGAACCGGCTCCTGTGGCTTCTTCCATATCTTTTGCGCCCTGAAGGAGTTTGCGTATATTTATACCTGCAACCGCGATGGGCAACAAACCCACGGGAGTAAGCACTGAATATCGACCGCCTACGTCATCGGGAATTACAAAGGTTTTGTATCCTTCGGTGTTGGCAAGTGTGCGCAAAGCGCCTTTTGATGCATCGGTAATGGCTACAATCCTTTTGCATGCTTCTTCCTTGCCCACTTTTTCAATAAGTAAATCTTTGAGGATTCTGAATGCGATGGCAGGTTCTGTTGTCGTTCCCGATTTAGAAATATTGATGATTCCAAACTGTCTTTTCTCAAGATATTCTGTAAGTTCGTGCAGATAATCTTCTCCGATGTTATTCCCGGCATAAAGGATCACGGGATCTTTTCGTTCGTGTTGGAGCCAGTCAAAAGAGTTGGAAAGTGCATCGATAACCGCTCTGGCTCCCAAATAGCTGCCGCCTATTCCAACCACGACAACTACTTCGCATCGTGTGCGAAGCACGGTGGCTGCATCTTCAATTTCACGGATGAAATCTTCGGTAAATGATGAAGGGAGATTTACCCAACCCAGGAAATCGTTTCCGGAACGTGACCCATCGTGGAGGGCTTTGTTAGCCGCAATTGCGTTATCTGCCTGCGATAAAATTTCTTTTTCGGGCACGAAATTATACACATGATTAATGACCAACTTTATAGTATCCATTTTTATATGTTTTTATTAATTTCTAAAAATTTTCGATCAGTCCTTTGATAGCAGTTTGAGGACGAAGTTTTTCGTACAAAATTTCGTAAACTGTTTGAGCTATAGGAATATTAACCTTGAAGCGATTGTTCATTTCCTGAATGCATTTTGCACCGTAATAACCTTCGGCAATCATTTCCATTTCAAGCTGTGCCGTTTTCACGGAATATCCTTTCCCTATCATTGTTCCCAGCGTTCTGTTCCTGCTGAACTGAGAATATCCTGTAACAAGCATATCGCCCAAATAATGTTGTTCGCATATGCATCTTTCCATCGGGACAATGGCATCGATGAAAGTTTTCATTTCTTTGGCACAGTGAGTCATCAGTACTGCCTGAAAATTATCGCCGTATTGCAAACCCGAACAAACTCCCGAAATAATGGCATAAATATTCTTAAGAACAGCAGCCAATTCAATTCCCACAACATCGTCTGAAACGGATGTATTCATGATGCGCGAACGGATAGCATTTGAAAGGCTTGTCGCTTTTTCTCTATCTGAACTGGCGACAGTCAGGAATGAAAGTCTTTCTAAGGCTACCTCTTCCGCATGGCAAGGACCGGAGATCACACCGATATTTTCCTGCGGAATCTTAAAATTACTCATCAGGTA